>CAZSQF010000031.1:0-17538 GCA_964608935.1 uncultured Actinomycetota bacterium
GTCGCCCCCGACCTCTACATCGCCTGCGGCATCAGCGGCGCGACCCAGCACTGGGTCGGCTGCATGAGCTCGAAGCGGATCCTGGCGATCAACACCGACACCGAGGCGCCGATGGTGACCCGGGCCGACTACGCGGTCCTGGGCGACCTCCACGAACTGCTGCCCGCGGTCGTCGAGGAGGTGCGGCGCCGCAAGGGCGCCTGACATCCCTCCGTCCCGGCGTGGCGTCAGACGAGCCGCGCGACGGCGTCGTCGAGCAGGAACCACCCGGCGTCGGTGCAGCGCAACCGGCCGCAGGAGGTCTCGACCAGGCCTGCGTCCATCGCGTCCTCGAGCGCGAGCGGTTCGATCGGGGGCAGGTCGGCCGGGTGGAGCCCCTCGCGGACCCGCAACCCGAGCAGCAACCGTTCCTCGGCGCACTGCGAATCGTCGAGGACCTCGTCGCCGGCGACCGGCGACGCGCCCGCCTCGACCGCGTCGAGGTAGCGCTCGGTCGACCGCGTCGTCCACCAGCGCCGGCCGGCGAGGTGGCCGTGGGCGCCGACGCCGGCGGCGAGGTAGTCACCGTGCCGCCAGTACAACAGGTTGTGGGCGCTGCGTCGGTGCGAGCCGAGCGCCCAGTTCGACACCTCGTAGTGCTCGAACCCGCCGGTCCCGAGGACCTCGCCGGCCACCTCGAACCGGTCGCGCTGCACGTCCTCGTCGGGGGCGGGCAGCGTGCCCCGGGTGACCGCCCGGCCGAACGGTGTGTTGTCGTGGATCGTCAGCGCATAGGCGGAGACGTGGTCGGTGCCGGCAGCGAGCACCGTGTCCAGGGTCCGTCGCCAGTCGTCGTCGGTCTCGCCGGGCGTGCCGTAGATGAGGTCGAGGTTGACCTGCTCGATGCCGGCGCCGCGCGCCTGCGCCACCGCCTCGAGTGGCCGTTGCGGGCTGTGGCCCCGCTCGAGCGTGGCCAGCACATGGGAGGCGAACGACTGGGCGCCCATCGACACCCGGGTCACGCCCGCGTCCACGAGGGCGGCGAACAGCTCCTCGGTGGCGGTCTCGGGGTTGCACTCGATGGTGACCTCGGCGCCGGCCGCGACGTCGAGCTCGCGGGCCACCGCGCGCACCACGGTCGCAGCCCGCTCCGGGCCGAGCAGCGTGGGCGTGCCACCACCCACGAACACCGAGGTCACGGCCGGCCACCCGTCGTCGAGGTCGGCCGCGGCGTCCGGGGGTGCGTGGGCCGCGGGACCGGCGGCGACCTGGCGGGCGAGGTCGTCGGCCAGCGCCGCCACGTACCGGTTGAACAGCGCCTCGCGGTCCTCGGCCCCCCGATCCCCGACTGCGGCGGTCGCGAAGTCGCAGTAGCCGCAGCGGTGGTGGCAGAACGGCACGTGCAGGTAGACGCCGAACCCGGCTGCCGCCCCGCACTCGACGGGATCGGTGAGCCAGCGGCGTGCTGCGGAGCGAGCGAGCGTCGTCACAGCACGCCACGGTACCGGCGCGTCCGGAGGCGTCAGCGGGGCTTGCGAGCGAAGAACGGGTAGCCGTAGACCTCGTAGGTCCGGGCGTTGCGCTCCCCCGGAGCGTTTCCGAAGGTGTCCAC
The DNA here is from genome assembly GCA_964608935.1 of uncultured Actinomycetota bacterium. Lineage (GTDB taxonomy): Bacteria > Actinomycetota > Nitriliruptoria > Nitriliruptorales > Nitriliruptoraceae > CAZSQF01. The sequence goes on from CAZSQF010000031.1 coordinate 1,592, forward strand.
CGGCTCACCGATCTCGATCTCCTCGAACCCGGCGTCGCGCAGCAGCGCCTCCCAGCCGTCGACGGCGAGCCCGCCGGCGATGCAGTCGGTCCACAGGTCGATGTCGCAGGCGGCCTTCTCGGGAACGGGCCTGCCGAGCGCGATGTCGGCGAACTGGAGCCGTCCACCCGGGCGCAGCACCCGGAAGATCTCGCGGAACGCGTGGGGCTTGTCCGCGGCGAGGTTCAGCACCCCGTTGGAGATCACCACGTCGGCCCAGCCGTCGTCGACGGGCAGGTCCTCGAGGATGCCCTCACGGAACTCGACGTGATCGAGCCCGAGCAGCTCCGCGGTCTCGCGCGACTTGGCGAGCATCTCGGGGGTCATGTCGACTCCCACGACGCGGCCGTCCGGGCCGACCAGCTCGGCCGCGACGAACGCGTCGAAGCCGGCGCCGGACCCGACATCGACGACCCGGTCGTCCTGCCCCAGGGGGTACAGCGAGAACGGGTTGGCCACCCCCGCGAACGATTCGACGGCCCGGTCGGGCAACCGGTCGACGAGCGTCCGGTCGTAGCCGAGCAGATCGGCCAGCGGCCGTCCGGTGTGGAAGTGGAACGCCCCCTGCGGGTCGGTCGCGACCGCGCGGTACTTGTCGCGCACCGAGGCGCGGAGCGCCTCCGGATCGACGGTGAGCGTGGCGATATCGGATGTGGTCATCGGTCCCTCCTGTGACGTCGGTACTACCCGGGAAGGACGACAACGGGGGCGCCGACATTGCAGCGACCGACGATTCTCACATTCAGGGCAGCCTGCGCTCGAAGGTGATCGTGCGCTCCTCCATGCCGCGGCTGCGGTAGAAGCCACGTGCGTAGGCCTCCACCGTGGCATCGGTCGGGAGCCTAAGCCGGGTCGCTTCGAGCATCCGACCGTGCTCCTCGACCGCATCCAGCAGCGCCGACCCGACACCCCGCCCCCGGAGCCGCGGGTGGACGAACAGCTCGGTGACGTAGCCCTCCGGCCCCGGCAGCGAGATCGCATGGCTCCAGGCGACGTTGAGGAACCCCGCGACCTCGCCGACCAGCTCACCGATCAGCATCTGGCGGGCCAGGTCCTCGGCATCGGGGATGAGCGTGATCGCCCGCTCGTGCAGGACCGTCTCGTCCTCGTCGAACCAGTCGGTGGCGGCCAGGATCCCCGCGATCGCGGCGCCGTCGTCGACGCGAGCGTGTCGCACGACCGGCGCCCCGAGGGGGTGTTCCTCGGAGCCGGTCACGGGCCGTCCCAGGGATCGACCGCGAGCCGCTCACGCACCTGCGCCGCCCGATCGGGATCGCCCGTGGTGGCCAGGAGCCGCCCGGGGAAGCGCGAGACCTCGTGGAGCGCCCGCATCGGGTGGCATTCCTCGACGAGCAGGAACAGCGCCGCCTCGCCCTCGGCCAGCTCCTCCCCCATCCGCTTCATCTCGTCGTCGTCGATGCCGTAGTCGCGCAGCTTGCCGAACAGGCCTCCGGCGGCCGCGCCGAGCGCTGCACCGAGCAGCGGGCCCCCGACGAACAGCCCGGCGAGCGTTCCGAGCCACGCACCGCCGACGGCGCCGCTGCCGACCGAGACGTCGCGGGTCTGGGTGATGCGCACCTTGCCGCGCACCTTGGTGACGATGGCGGCGTCCTCCAGCTGGAGGTGATGGCGGCCGACGAGGCGCATGGCCGCGAGCAACGCCTCACGGGCCCGCAGCGGGCCGTCGAACACGAATGCCCACAGCTCGGCCGTGGTCGCGTCGTGGGGGGCGGACGTCACCTGGTCGCGGGCGACGCGCTCCTCCTCGGTGAGCGGCTCGTCGTCGACCGGCTCGGGTGTGGTGTCCGGCTGGCTGCTCATGGGCTCCCGACGATGACGGCTCGGGGGGATGCCGACAACCAAGCAGACCACAAGCCGCGTCGCTAGGTCTCGTGCCTCACACGGGAGAGTTGCTCACCGAGATTGAAGATCTCGGCGAGCCGCACGAACCCCTCGTCCGGCCGTCGGCCGTCCAGCTCGGCGAAGAAGGGCGCCATCTCCGCCTGCCACCGTGCGTTGACATCGGCTTCGTCCATCCGCTCGAGCGAGGTGGAGAGGTCGTCCATCTCGAAGTAGCCGATCAGGGTGCCGTCGTCGTCCAGGAACAGCGAGTAGTTGCGCCACCCGGCGGCGTCGAGCGCCTCGAGCATCTCCGGCCACACCTCACGATGACGACGTACGTATTCGTCCCGCGTCTCGGGGAGTATCTGCAGACGAAAGCAGACCCGCTCCATCGGGCACCTCCGCGTCCGTGTGTGGCGGGGAATGGTGCGAGCTTCCACCATCCCCCGCCGCGACGAGGTCGACCGCTGCTCTAGAAGCCGAAGTCGTCGATGTTGTCGATGTTGAACTCGAACGGAGGTCCGACGATCACGACGTTGTCGTCCGAGACCTCGTAGGACCCGTCACCGGCGGAGAACGAAGCACCGACGTCCGCACTCAGCTCGCCAGTGGCGATCTGGTGTGCCGCGTGGACGGCGATGTATCCGAGGTCGACGGGGTTCCACAGCCCGAAGGCGAGCACGGTGCCGTCGTGCACGAAGGCGTTCATCTCGCTCGGGAGCCCGAGCCCGGTCACCATGACCTCACCCTGGAACTCCGAACCGCTGATGTAGTTGGCGGCCTCACGGATGCCAACCGTCGTCGGCGAGATGATCGCCTTCAGGTCCGGGTGGGCCTGGAGCAGCCCGGACGCCCGCTCCGCGGACAGAGATGCGTCGTCATCGCCGTAGACGATGTCGACCAGCTCCATGTCGCTGTACTCGGGCTTCTCGAGCTCGTCCTGCATCCATTCGATCCAGGTGTTCTGGTTGTCCGCGGTGGCAGCAGCCGACAGGATGGCGATCTCACCCTCGTGGTCGATCTGCTCGGCGGCCCAGATCACCTGCTGACGGCCGATGAGCTCGGGGCTCGAAGGGTTGATGAACACGCTACGGGCGCTCGTGTCCGAGACGTCCGCGTCATAGGTGACCACCGTGATGCCGCCGTCCTGTGCGCGCTGGAGCGCCGGAACGATCGCATCGGCGTCGGCAGCCGAGACGACGATGGCGTCGTACCCCTGCTGTGTCAGCGTGTTGATGAACTCGACCTGCGCGGCACCGGTCGCCTCGGTCGGACCGACGTATTCACAGGTCGCACCTAGCTCCTCGCACGCATCCTGGGCACCCACGTTCGACGCGTCGAAGTAGGGATTGTTGATGGCCTTCGGCAGGATCGCGATCTGCAGCCCATCAGCGGCGGCATCGTCGTCGGCAGCATCGTCCGCTGCCGCGTCGTCAGCCGGGTCGTCGGGTGCTGGATCGGCCGTCGGGGCGTCGTCGGCGCCGCACGCCACCAGCAACAGGGCGGCAACGAGGAACGCTGCGCCTGTTCGGAATCTCGTCTTCATCGGTGGTTCTCCCTCTCTTTTTGGGGGGCCTGCCCGGTGACTGTCACCGGGATGGGATGGTCCAGAGGGCGCGGTCACACGCTCTCCGATTCGGGTACGGCGGAGTGGTCGGAGGGGCCGCCGGCCCCTCCGTCAGGTCTTCGCGACGAGGTGCTGGCCGCCTTGACGCGGGCCAGCACCGCAGGCCCGATGACCGACGCGAGCAGCAGTCCACCCGTCACGACGATGAGCACGTTCGGGGGGACGTCAGCCAACCGCAGCGTGCTCCGCGACAACCCGAGAAAGACGATCGCGTTCACGGAGCCGACCAATCCTCCGACCCCGCCGAAGATGGACACGCCACCAAAGAGCACGGCGGCGATCACCGCCAGCTCGAACGCGATCGCCGCATTCGGGGTCGCGGTGGCGAACTTGAGCGTGTAGGTCACGCCCCCAAGTCCCGCCATGAGACCGGTCGCCACGAACAGGTTGAACTTGATGCGAGCGGTGCGGATCCCCGAGAACCGCGCGGCCTCGAGGTTGGTCCCCATCGCATAGATGGCCTGGCCGGTCTTGGTGTGATGCAGCACGTAGGCGAAGACCACGATGGCCACCACGAGCAGCGGCACGGTCCGGGGCAGCCACCCGAAGAAGTCCTGATAGCCGATCGCCAGCCACGAGCTGGGGAAGTTCGCGATCGGCGTCGTCCCCAGGAGCACCCAGGCCAGCCCTCGGTAGAGCGCCAGCGTGCCGATGGTGACCGCGAGCGACCCGAGTCCGAGCACCGTGACGAGAAAGCCGTTGAAGGCGCCACCGAGGACGCCGGTCAGGATGCCGAACAGGCACGCCAGCCACATGGGAGCGCCCATCGAGTAGGTCAGGCCGATGACGGAGCTGCTCAGGGCGATGGCGGAGCCCACCGACAGGTCGATCTCCCCCGAGATGATCAGGAGCGTCATCGGCAGGGCGACCAGGAGCATCTCGCCGACGTCCTGAAGGGTGAAGAAGACCGTGGTGCCGGTCATCACCCCATCGACCACGCGGTCTCCGAGGATGAAGACGACGATGACGAGGAGGCCGACGAAGACGTCCCAGGAGCGCAGGCGCAGAAGCACGCGGCTCGTGGCGTTCATATGACCGTCTCCTGCCGGCGGCGGCGTTCGGCCCGCACCTGGGCGACCCGATCGATGCCGATCGCGCCGATGATCAGGACACCGACGAGGGCCCGCTGCCAGAACTCGGGCACGCGGACGACGATCAGTGACAAGGTGATGACCTTGAGCAACACGGCGCCGATGAGCGCCCCCGCGGGGCTGCCACTGCCACCGAAGATGAAGACGCCGCCGATCACGCAGGCGGCGACGACCTGCAGCTCGAGCCCGATACCCGCGTTCGCATCCGTTCCTGCGAAGCGTGCCAGAAAGAGCGCACCCGCAAGCCCGGCGCACATGCCGCTGATCACGAAGGCCGCCACCGTCCGCTGGCCAGTGGGGATGCCCACCAGCTCGGCCGCGGGAGGATTGCTGCCCATCGCGTACAGATCGCGTCCGAACCGGGTCGATCGCATGACCCACGTCGCGACGATTGCGGCGAGGACCGCAACCCACATCAGGTAGGGGATCCGCCCCACGGTGAGCCGCCCGAAGGCGACCACCTCGACCGGCAGCTGATGTGCGCTGATCCGCACGGGCCCGACCGTCAGCGCCTGCACCCCCTGGAAGACATAGAGGGTGCCGAGCGTCACCACCAGGGCTGGGAGGCGGAGGAAGGCCACCAGGAACCCGTTGATCAGCCCCGCAGCGACACCGACCACCGCCCCGACGACGAGGAGGACGAGCACCGGCGGACCCGGCCAGTTCTGCACCGCGACCGCGGCGAGATACGACGCGAGGCCGAGCGTGGAGCCCACCGACAGGTCGATGTGGCGCGCAACGATCACGAACGTCATCCCGACCGCCATCAGGGCCAGGAACGACGTGGCCAGGAGGAGGTCGCGGATCGAGGTAGCCGCCAGGAATCGAGGATTCACCGCAGCCGTGGCGAGGACCACGGCGACGAGGAGAACGAGCACCGGGGCTTCCCGTGCCCGAAGCATGCGACGCCAGGGTGGTGGCGCGGTCGTGGCGGCCGGGGCAGTGGTCGCGGTCGTCACGCCGACGCCCCGGTGGCGGCGATCATCACGGTCTCCTGGGTGGCTTGCTCGCGTGGCATCTCGGCTGCGATCCGCCCCTCCCGCATGACGTAGACACGGTCGGCCAGGGCCAGCACTTCCGGCAGCTCGCTCGACACCATGAGCACCCCGAGACCGTCGGCGACCGCCGCGCCGATCCGCCGGTGCACCTCAGCCTTGGTTCCGACGTCGATGCCCCGCGTCGGCTCGTCGATGATCAGCAGGCGCGGTTCGGTGGCGAGCCACTTCGCCAACACCACCTTCTGCTGGTTGCCACCGGACAGGCTCTCGACCGGCTGGTCGATCGACGCGTACTTGACATTGAGGCGCTCCGTCCAGTGGATCGCTGACTGGCGCTGCAGGGCGCTGGACAGGACCAGACCACGACGGAGCCGGGACAGGATCGTGACGGTGGCGTTGCGCACGATCGACTTCGGCATGAACAGGCCCTGGAGGCGTCGATCCTCGGGCACCATCGCCATGCCCCGCTGGATGCGCTGCCCTGGATCGCTCGCATCGAGTGCGCCGTCGGCGAACCAGACCGAGCCCTCGTCGATCGGCAGCAGTCCGAAGATGGCGTTGGCCACCTCGCTTCGACCCGACCCCACGAGACCCGCCAGTGCGACGATCTCGCCCGCGTGGACCGTGAGCGACACGTCAGCGAACAACCCGGCGCTCGACAGGCCGTCCACGACGAGCAACGGCTCACCGATGTCGGCCGGTGTCTTCGGATACAGCTCGACCAGCTCGCGGCCGACCATGTCCCGGATGATCTCCGAGACCTCGAGACCTTCGACATCCCGTTCGGACACGGTTGCACCGTCCCGAAGGATGACCACGCGGTCGGCGATCTCGAACACTTCATCGAGCTTGTGGCTGATGAAGATCACGCCGGCCCCACGACCACGGAGCCGTCGGACCACGCCCATGAGCTGCTCGACCTCGGACGCGGACAGGGCCGCGGTCGGCTCATCCATGATGAGCAGACGCGCCTCCTGCGACAGAGCCTTGGCGATCTCCACGAGCTGCTGGTCGGCGATCGACAAACCCCGGGCTGCGGCCTCGGGTGCGAGGGGAACCTCCAGCTCCCCGAGAAGCTCGAGCGTCCGAGCGCGCATCGCCGACCAGTCGACGCGTCCGCGGCGACGTGGCTGCTGTCCGACGAAGATGTTCTCGGCGATGGTCAGGTCAGGAAACAGCGACGGTTCCTGGTAGATGATCGACAGGCCGGCCGCTTGAGCGTCGCGAGGGCTGCTCGGGCCGTAGGGCTCGCCGTCCATGGACATCGTGCCGGCATCGAGGCGGTGGACACCGGCCAACGCCTTGACGAGGGTCGACTTCCCGGCTCCGTTCTCGCCGACCAACGCAACGACCTCGCCGGCGCGGACCGTCAGGTGGGCATCGGTCAGTGCCGGGACGCCACCGAAGTGTTTCGCCGCACCTGTCACCTGAAGCAGCCGCTCGGAGGCTGGGCGTGCAGCCGAACCGTCCCCGGCCGGCTCACCCCGCACGTCGTGCGCCACCCATCTCCCTCTCCGTACCCACGCACCCTCCGGAGTCCTCGCGTGATTCCGTGTTTATATTTACAGTTCCTCACATCCGTGTCAAGAACTTGGTCTGACCGTGCCCGAGACGAACGCGAGCGAGATATCCAACCGAATCGGGTGTAGACCGTGGATTATCCCGGATTGGCGGCTCGGCATCGCGACCAGGGCGATCGAGGAGTTCGGTCTTGGCTCTTGCCGATGACGTCAAATCTTGCTACATCTAACACAGCAGGGAGAGCCGGTGCGACAGGAGAGGCAGGCGTTATGGATGGTGCGTCACCGCGCCGGACCGTGGATGAGCTGATCGCGCGGTCCAACGCGTTGGGTTCCGATCCGACGACGACCAACTACGGGGGCGGCAACACCTCCGCCAAGGATGCCACGACGGATCCGGCCACCGGCGAGTCGGTCGAAGTGATGTGGGTGAAGGGCTCGGGCGGTGACCTCGGCACGCTCACTGCCGACGGCTTGTCGACGCTCGTGCTGGACCGTGTCCGTGGCCTCAAGGCGATCTACCGTGGGCCGGAGCACGAGGACGAGATGCACGAACTGCTCGACCTGTGCATGCTCGGCCCCGGCGCCGCACCCAGCATCGACACGTCGATGCACGGCCTGCTGCCGACCAAGCACGTCGATCACCTCCACCCCGACAGCATCATCGCCCTGGCGGCCGCAGCCGACGGGCCGCAGCTGACGAAGCGCTGCTTCGGTACCGAGGTGGCGTGGATCCCGTGGCGCAGACCCGGGTTCGAGCTCGCGCGGCAGATGGAGGACATGCTGGCCGCCAACCCCGACCTCAAGGGGGTCGTGATGGGCGGTCACGGGCTGACGACCTGGGCAGACACCTCCGAGGAGTGCCAGCGGCGGTCGCTCGAGCTGATACGGCGTGCTCAGGAGTTCTTGGATGAAGAGGGCGATCCCGAGCCGCTGGGCGGCGTGCGGCCGGGCTTCGAACCGTTGCCCACCGAAGAACGCCAGCGCAGGGCCGCCGCACTCGCCCCGGTCATCCGAGGCCTGGCCTCCACCGATCGTCCGGTCGTCGGGCACTGGAACGACGACGAGCTCGTCCTGGATTTCATCTCCCGGGAGGAGACACCCCGCGTCGTTCCGCTCGGGACGTCGTGTCCCGACCACTTCATCCGCACCAAGGTCCGGCCGCTGCTACTGGACCTTCCGACGGATGCACCCTTCGAGGACCAGGTCGCGCGGCTGACCGAACTGCACGCGGAGTACCGGGACGAGTACGCCGCCTACTACGAGCGGTACGCGGACGCGGACACCCCGGCGATGCGGGGAGCCGACCCCGCCATCGTCCTGGTGCCGGGCATCGGGATGTTCTCCTTCGCGCCCGATTCGCCGACGGCACGCATCGCGGGCGAGTTCTACGTCAACGCCATCAACGTGATCCGCGGTGCCGAGTCGGTCTCCACCTACGACCCCGTGCCCGAGTCGGAGAAGTTCCGCGTCGAGTACTGGATGCTCGAGGAGAAGAAGCTCCGGCGTCGCCCACCGCCCAGTCCCCTCACCGGTCGAATCGCGTTCGTCACGGGCGGAGCCTCCGGGATCGGCAAGGCCATCGCACAGCGTCTCCGCGCCGAAGGAGCCGTCGTCACGATCGCCGACCTGGACCTTGGAGGAGCCCAGGCGGTCGCCGACGAGCTCGGGTCGCGTGACCACGCCATCGCCGTGGCCGCCGACGTCGGCGACGAGGCGGCTATCGCGGCCGCCCTGGACGCGACGGTCACCCGCTTTGGCGGTGTCGATCTCGTCGTCAACAACGCCGGGATGTCGATCTCCAAGCCGCTGCTCGAGACCGACCCCGAGGACTGGGACCGCCAGCACGATGTCATGGCCCGCGGGTCGTTCCTCGTCGCCAAGCACGCCACGCGCGTCATGGTCGCGCAGAACATCGGCGGCGACGTGATCTACATCGTGAGCAAGAACGGCATCGTGGCCGGACCCAACAACCTCGCCTACGGCTCCGCGAAGGCGAGCCAGGCGCACCAGGTGCGCCTGCTGGCCGCAGAACTCGGCGAGTACGGGATCCGGGTCAACGGGATCAACCCCGACGGCGTCGTCCAGGGCTCGGGAATCTTCGCCGGCGGCTGGGGTGCCGAGCGTGCCAAGATCTACGGCGTCAAGGAGGAGGAGCTCGGCCAGTACTACGCCAACCGAACGCTGCTCAAGCGCGAGGTGCTGCCCGAGCACATCGCCGACGCCGCCTTCGCGCTGGTCGGCGGCGAGCTGACCCGCACGACGGGACTGCTGATCCCGGTCGACAGCGGTCTGCCGGCGGCGTTCCTGCGCTAGACGCCCGACCGGGAGACGAGGGAGAGGAAGCCCGATGATCGAGCAGGACCGGATCGCCGACCTGAACAGCGTCGGTGCCACAGATCACGACCACGACCTCGAACATGCTGGCGACCTGCTGGGCCGACGCGGCATCGATGTCGAACAGGTGGTCGCACGTCTGGGTGAGCTGACGGTGGCCGTCCCCTCGTGGGCACTCGGAACCGGCGGTACACGTTTCGGGCGCTTCCCGATCGGAGGCGAACCTCGCACGACCGAGGAGAAGATCGACGACGTCGCGGCGCTGCACGCCCTCACCCGAGCCAACGGGGCGATCTCCCTGCACGTGCCATGGGACGATCCCGACGATCCGGGAGGCTTGCGGGAACACGCCGCCGACCGCGGCATCTCCTTCGACGCAATGAACTCCAACACCTTTCAGGACAATCCCTCGACGACGTGGGACGGCAAGGTGTCCTACAAGTTCGGCAGCCTTGCCAACGTCGACGCCGGCGCCCGCGAGGCGGCCATCGAGCACAACCACTACGTCATCGACCTCGGCACCGAGCTCGGCTCGACGGCGCTCACCGTCTGGCTTGCCGACGGGACCAGCCATCCCGGCCAGGCGGACCTGCGGGACCAGTTCGAACGGGTCGCGGACGGTCTTCGGGCGGTCCACGACCACCTGCCGGACGAGTGGCGCATGTTCACCGAGCACAAGCCCTACGAGCCGGCGTTCTACTCGACGGTCAACCAGGACTGGGGGTCGTCCCTCCTGCTGGCCCAGGCGGCGGGCGACAGGGCGGCGTGCCTGGTCGATCTGGGTCATCACCTGCCCAACGCGAACATCGAACAGATCGTGAGCCGCCTGGCCATGGTGAACCGGCTCGGCGGCTTCCATTTCAACGATTCGAAGTACGGCGACGACGACCTCACGACCGGGTCGATCAAACCGTTCCAGCTGTTCCTCATCTTCTGCGAGCTGCTGCGGGCGGGCGACGGACTGCTGCCCGACCTCGCCTACATGCTGGACCAGAGCCACAACCTCAAAGACCCCCTGGAGGATCTGCTCCAGTCCAGCGAGGCGCTCATGCTGGCCTACGGCCAGGCGCTCGTGCTCGATCGTGACGCACTTCGTTCGGCCCAAGCGGACAACGACCCGGCGCTGGCACAGCAGCTCGTCCAGGACGCGTTCCGCACCGACGTGCGACCCCTCGTCGCAGAAGCCAGACGACGGGCTGGCGGCGCCCTCGCCCCGCTGGAGGCCTACCGCGCCGTGGCCTACCGTCAGCAGGTCACCGCACATCGCGGCCACGACGCGGTCGCGACCGGCCTGTGACCGGCATGCGGGTCGTGGCCGTCGACCTCGGGGCGACCTCCGTCCGGGTTGCCGCCATCGACCTGGACGCCCCCCACCCGCAGCCCGAGATCGTCCACCGGTTCTCGCACGGCCCGGTCGAGCACCAAGACGGCACCCTGCGCTGGGACTGGCCGCGCCTCGTCCGCGAGGTGGGCCACGGCCTCGAGGCTGCGCTGGCCGCCGGGCCGATCGCCTCGATCGCCGTCGACGGCTGGGCCGTCGACTACGGCCTGCTCGACGCCGACGGCCACCTGTTGTCACTCCCCTACTCCTACCGGGACGCGAGAACCGCCGGTTGGCAGGCGACCGTCGAGCAGTTGGGCCGGGAACATCTCTACGAGGTGACGGGCATCCAGCTCATGCCGATCAACACGATCTTCCAGCTCGCCGCGCATCCCCGCGACGAGCTCGACCGTGCCGAGTGGCTCATGCTCCTGCCGGACCTGCTGGTCCACCACCTGACCGGCTGGGTCGGCGCGGAGCGATCCAACGCCTCGACGACCGCGTTGCTGGACACCCACACCGGAGGGTGGTCCGACCGGCTCGCGGCTGCCGTCGGCATCGATCCAGGCCTCCTGCCGCCGCTGGCCGAAGCCGGTGAGCTCGCCGGCACATGGCGCGACGTCCCGGTGCATCTCGTCGGCAGCCACGACACGGCCTCGGCATTCCTGGCCGTTCCCGGGGTGCCGGGACCCGGGACCGCGATCGTCTCGTCCGGGACCTGGGTGCTGGTCGGCACCGAGCGGGCCGAGGTCGACACTTCCGAGCAGGCCCGTCGTGCCAACTTCTCGAACGAAGGGGGCGCACTCGGTGGCGTGCGATTCCTCAAGAACGTGATGGGGTTCTGGCTGCTCGAGCAATGCCGGAAGCAGTGGGACAATCCGCCGATCGAGGATCTGGTCGCCGACGCGGCTGCGCTCGACGACCCGATCGCCATCGTCGATGCGAGCGACGACAGGTTCCTCGCGCCCGACGACATGGAACGCGAGATCTGCCGCGCAGCCGGTCTCCCGGAGGGCACCAGCCGCGCGGCGGTGACACGCTGCATCCTCGAGTCCATCGCCCACGCGGTGGCGGGCGTCATCGACGAGCTCGCAACGGTGACCGGGACGCCGGTCGAGCAACTCTTCCTGGTGGGGGGAGCTGCCCGCGTAGAGTTCATGAACCAGCTCCTCGCGCGCCACACCGAACGACCCGTCGTCGTCGGATCCGCCGAGGCCACCGCCGTCGGCAACGCGCTCGTCCAGGGGCTGGCCCTGGGACGGTTCGCAGACCTCGACGCGGCTCGCCGCTGGGTGGCCACCAACAGCCAGCGGGTCGAGTCTTCCGCGAACGCATCCCCACGCCCCGAGGCGGTCTCACGAGAGGGTTGAGCTTGGTCGCTGTCGCTGCGAACGGCCCGCACGAACGTCTGCGGCTGATCCAGGAGCTGATCAACGAACAGGGCAGCGTCCGGATCGACGCGCTCGCGAACAGCTTCGGCGTCAGCGAGATGACGATCCGTCGTGACCTCGACGAACTCGAGACGCTCGGCGTTGCCCGCCGCGTTCGCGGCGGCGCGGTCGCGGTCGGCCCCGAGCCCTTCGCTTCCCGCCACCGCCACAACGCACGGGCCAAGGGGGTCATTGCGGACAAGCTGACCGAGCTCGTCCCGGATCGGGGCACGATCGCCCTCGACGCTTCGTCGACGGTCTACCGGCTCGCTGCCGACCTCGACGGTGCGCGGGATCTCGTCGTCGTGACCAATGGGCTCGACACCTTCCACGGTCTGGACGGCAAGTCCGGCATCTCCGCCGTGCTCACCGGAGGCGAGCGTGAGCCGCGCACGGACAGCCTGGTCGGCCCGATTGCCACCCGCATCGCGACGGACTTCCTGTTCGACGTGTTCGTGTGCTCCGCCGCCGCCCTCGATCCGACACTCGGGTCGTCGGAGGCGAGCCTGGCCGAGGCAGAGGTCAAGCGGGCACTCGCGACGACCAGCGGCCGCATCGTCCTGGCCGTAGATCACACCAAGCTCGGCACCCGGGGACAGGCACGTCTGTTCCGGCTCGACGCGATCGACGTCCTGGTCACCGACCTCGATCCTGACGACGCTCGCATGACGCCCTACGTTGCGGCCGGCATGGAGGTTCGGTGACCTCAGACCCGCCCACCGCGGCATTGTTCGTGACGTGTCTGGCGGACACGTTGTTCCCGGACGTGGGCCGGGCGACGGTGACGGTGCTCGAACGGCTGGGGGTGGAGGTGGCGTTCCCCCGGGCACAGACCTGCTGCGGGCAGGCCCACATCAACACGGGCTACCAGCACGACGCGTTGCCGCTGGCACGCGGCTTCGTGGAGACGTTCGAGCCCTACGACGTGGTGGTGGCGCCGTCCGGGTCGTGTGTCGGATCGGTGCGTCACCAGCATGCGATGGTGGCGCGTCGGCACGGTGACGAAGCGCTGGCGGTCCGCGCGGAGGCGGTGGCGTCACGCACGTTCGAGCTGTCGGAGTACCTCGTGGACGTGCTCGGGGTCGTGGACGTGGGCGCATCGTTCGCCCACCGCGTGGCCTACCACCCGACGTGCCATTCGCTGCGGATGCTCGAGGTGGGTGACCGTCCACTGCGCCTGCTGCGCGAGGTGGAGGGGCTGGAGCTGATCGACCTGCCCGATGCGGAGGAGTGCTGCGGGTTCGGGGGCACCTTCGCGGTCAAGAACGCCGACACCTCCACGGCGATGCTGGCGGACAAGATGTCGGCCGTGCTGTCGACGGGCGCCGAGGTGTGTGCCGCCTCGGACAGTTCGTGCCTCATGCACATCGGTGGCGGGCTGTCGCGGCTCAACGCGGGGGTGCGCACGGTGCACCTGGCCGAGATCCTCGCCTCGACGCGGAACGGCGACACATGAGTCGGGTGGAGCGCACACCGCTGCCGCTGGCGCACGCGTCGCCCGGGGTGGGCCACCTCCAGGGAGAGCGTTCCTTCCCGGACGCCGCGCGCGGTGCGCTGGCAGACACCCAGCTGCGCCGCAACCTGAGGCACGCGACGGACACGATCCGGACCAAGCGCGCCGCGGTGGTGGGCGAGGTCGACGACTGGGAGGCGCTTCGCGACGCCGGACGGGCCGTCAAGCAGGCCACGATGGCTCGGCTGCCCGACCTGCTCGTGGAGCTCGAGCAGCGGGTGACCGAGGCCGGCGGACACGTGCACTGGGCCCGTGACGCGGACGAGGCCAACGCGATCGTGGCCCGGCTGGTCGGGGCGAGCGGTGCCGACGAGGTCGTCAAGGTCAAGTCGATGGCGACCCAGGAGATCGGGCTGAACGAGGCGTTGGCCGAGGTCGGCATCACCGCCCACGAGACCGACCTGGCCGAGCTGATCGTCCAGCTCGCCGAGGACACCCCGTCGCACATCCTGGTGCCGGCCATCCACAAGAACCGGGCCGAGATCCGCGAGCTGTTCCTGGCCGCGATCCCCGATGTCGACCCGGAGCTGTCCGACGACCCCCGTGAGCTGGCGGCCACCGCCCGACGGCATCTGCGCCGTCGGTTCCTCGACGCGAAGGTCGCCATCTCCGGCGCCAATTTCGCGGTGGCCGAGACCGGGACGCTGTCGGTGGTCGAATCCGAGGGCAACGGCCGGATGTGCCTCACCCTGCCCGACACGCTCATCACGGTGATGGGCATCGAGAAGCTGGTGCCGTCCTGGCGCGACCTCGAGGTGTTCCTCCAGCTGCTGCCCCGCTCGTCCACCGGTGAGCGGATGAACCCCTACACCTCGCTGTGGACCGGCGTGCATCCGGGCGACGGCCCGCAGGCGTTCCACCTCGTGCTGCTCGACAACGGCCGCACCGCGGTCCTGGCCGACGAGGTCGGCCGCGACGCGCTGCACTGCATCCGCTGCTCCGCCTGCCTCAACGTGTGCCCCGTGTACGAGCGCGCCGGCGGGCACGCCTACGGCAGCGTGTACCCGGGCCCGATCGGCGCGATCCTGTCACCGCAGCTGACCGGCATCGAGCACAACCCGTCGCTGCCCTACGCCTCGACGCTGTGCGGTGCGTGCTACGACGTGTGCCCGGTCAAGATCGACATCCCCTCCATCCTGGTCCACCTGCGCGCCGAACACGTCGAGCAGCAGCGCACGGCGCGCCGGCTGCCGTCGCCCGAGGCGGTCGCGATGGCCGCAGCGGCCTGGACCATGGCCGACGAACGACGGTGGCGGCGCGCACAGGCAGCCACCCGCGCCGGCCGCCTGTTCGGCCGCCGGAGCGGCCGGATCCGCTCGCTGCCCTGGCCCCTGGCCGCCTGGACCGCCGCCCGCGACGCGCCCCGTCCACCGGCCGAGACCTTCCGCCAGTGGTGGGCCCGTGAACGCGAGGGCGGATCATGACCGCCCGCGACGTCGTCCTCGACCGGATCCGGCGGGCGCTCGGCCCCACCCCGCACGTCCCCACCATCCCCCGCGACTACCGCGTCGTGGCCGACCTCGACCCCGCCGACGTCGTCGACCGGTTCGCCACCCGCGTCGACGACTACCACGCCACCGTCCACCGCACCACCAGCGACGGGCTGGCGGCCACCCTCGCCAGCGTGCTGGACCGGGCCGGAGCCCGCCGCATCGTCGTCCCCTCCGGGCTCGCCGACGGCTGGCTCGCCGGGCTGTCCGACGACCTCGACGTGCAGGTCGACGACCCCCCGGTGCCCACCGGCGAACTCGACGCCTTCGACGCGGTCGTCACGGGCGTGGCCGTCGGCATCGCCGAGACCGGCACCGTCGTCCTCGACGGATCTGCGGACCAAGGCCGCCGCGCCATCACGCTCGTCCCCGATCACCACGTCTGCGTCGTCACCGCCGACCGCATCGTGCAGACCGTGCCCGAAGGCCTGGCGCGGCTCGACCCGACCCGACCGCTGACCATGATCTCTGGGCCGTCGGCGACCAGCGACATCGAGCTCGACCGGGTCGAGGGCGTCCACGGCCCCCGCATCCTGGACGTCATCGTGTCCGACACCTGACCACGCCCCCCACCGGAGCAGTCAGTCGCTCTTGGGGCTGGTCGCCCGCAGGGCCGAGACGAAGGCCTCCGGGGGCACCTCGACCGATCCGACGGACTTCATCTTCTTCTTGCCCTCTTTCTGCTTCTCGAGCAGCTTGCGCTTGCGGGACACGTCCCCGCCGTAGCACTTGGCCAGCA
>CAZSQF010000032.1:0-5693 GCA_964608935.1 uncultured Actinomycetota bacterium
AGATGCCGATGGGCATCCATCGCCACGTCGTCCGCACCGTCCAGTACGACGGCCGGCTGTACCACCTCAAGGAGCTGCCGCGACGCTACGCCGAGCGCGAGTGGCGGTTCCTGCGCTACCTCAAGGGCGAGGGCGTGCCGTGTGTCGACGTCGTCGGCGTGGTCAGCCTGCGCGACACGCCGGCGGGGGAGCGGCTCGACGCCGTGCTCATCACCGAACACCTGGAGTACTCGGTGCCCTACCGGCTGCTGTTCCTGCGCCAGGAGCACCGTGAGATTCGCGATCCGATGCTGGACGCGCTGGTCCATCTGCTCGTCCGGATCCACCTCAATGGCTTCCTGTGGGGCGACTGCTCGCTGTCGAACACGCTGTTCCGGCGTGACGCCGGCCGGTTGGCCGCCTACGTCGTCGACACCGAGACGGGCGAGCTGTATCCGGAGCTGTCGAGGGGCCAGCGCCGCATGGACGTCGATCTCGCGCTCGAGAAGTGCGCGGGGGAGCTGTTCGACCTCCAGGCGGCCGGCGTCCTGTCCACGTCGGTCGACCCCTTCGAGCTGGGCCAGGAGCTCGAGGAGCGCTACGAGTCGCTGTGGTCGGAGCTGACCCGCGACGAGGTGTTCGCCGACGACGAGCGCTACCGCATCTACCAGCGTCTCCAGCGGATCAACGAGCTCGGCTACGACGTCGAGGAGCTCGAGCTCGTGCAGGAGCCGGGCGAGCCCGGAGTGACCCGGCTCCGGCTGAAGACCTCGGTGCTCGAGCCGGGACGCCACAGGCGGTTGCTGAAGGACCTCGCCGGCCTGGACGTGCAGGAAAACCAGGCGCGGCGTCTGCTCAACGACATCCAGAACTTCGGTGCGTGGCTCCAGCAGGAGGAGGGCCGGGCACTGCCCGAGGCGGTGATCGCCCACCGCTGGCTGGAGCGGGCGTTCGGGCCGACCACGGCGCTGGTACCCGAGGATCTCCAGGGCAGGCGCGAACTGGCCGAGATCTTCCACGAGGTGCTCGACCACTGGCACCACCTGTCCGCCGTGGAGGGCCGGGACATCGACCTGTTCGATGCGGCGCGGAGCTACGTCGACACCGTCCTGCGCTTCCAGCCGGAGGAGCGTCGCGTGTCGCCGTCGGAGGGCGACGACGACATCGAGGGATACCTCCCCGACGCCCTCGCGGGGCCCGACGACGACGAGCAGTAGGGTCCGCGTGGTTCCCGGCGGAGGAGAGACGGCATGAGTGGGGCAATGGGCGGCGGGCCGCCGCCGGGCTGGTATCCGGACCCGGACGGCGGGGGCGGCCAGCGCTGGTGGGACGGTGTGCGGTGGACCGAGCACAGCTCACCGCCCCAGGCGTGGGGTGGTGGCGCCGCGCCGGGTGGTGTCCCCACGGGGCCGCCGGCGCAGCAGGTCGACCCGTGGCTGTGGCAGTCCATCGTCGCGACGTTGCTGTGCTGCCTTCCGGCCGGGATCGTCGGCATCGTGTTCGCGGCCCAGGCCCAGACCGCGCTCGGCGTCGGCGACGTCGCCACGGCGCAGAGCAAGGCGTCCCTGGCTCGAGGATGGACGATCGCCTCCATCGCCCTCGGCCTGGCGTGGATCCCGCTGGTGCTGTTCCTCTTCCTCGGCGTCGCGTCGTTCTGATGTCATTGGTGAAGCTGGCATCGACGCTGCAGCGGGCCCGGGTGGGCAGCCTGCCCGCCTGGGTGCCGCCCATCGTGGTCGGCGCGGTCGGCCTGGCGGCATGCGCCGTCCTGGCGGTGGTCGACCCGCGCGAGCCGGGCAACTTCCCACCGTGTCCCTTCCGCACGCTCACGGGGCTCGACTGCCCGGGCTGCGGGACGCTGCGCGCCGTGAACGCGCTGACGCAGGGCGAGCTCGTGCGGGCCGCCGATCACAACCTCGTCACGGTCGTCATGCTGCCGGTGCTCGTCGCGGCCTACCTCCTGTGGATCGTGCGTGCCGTCCGTGACGGGGAGCGCGCCCTGCCACCGCTCCCCGCCGGTGCCGGGTATTCGATCGCCGTGACCCTGGTCGTCTTCTGGGTCGTGCGCAACCTGCCGTGGGCGCCGTGGAGCTGGCTCGGCTCCGGGGCGACCTGACGGGTCCCTGAGGCGTGACCGTGCGGGGTTGGGGGACGGGGCCGGCCGATAGGCTGGCGACATGAGCGCTCAGCACGATCCACCGACCCCCGACGGCGCGGCCCGCCACGTGCTCGTGGCGGTGGCGTGGCCGTATGCGAACGGCTCCCTGCACCTGGGCCACATGGCCGGCGCCTACCTGCCGGCGGACATCTTCGCGCGCTACCACCGCATCGCCGGCAACCGCGTGCTGATGGTGTCGGGCAGCGACGCGCACGGTACGCCGATCACCGTCCGGGCGGATCAGGAGGGCGTGTCGCCGGCCGAGATCGTGGACCGGTTCCACCCCGAGTTCCTGGCCTACTGGGACGAGCTCGGCATCTCGTTCGACCTGTTCACGACGACGATGACCGACAACCATCGCGAGGTCACCTGGGAGATCCTGCGCGGCCTGCGCGACAACGGCTACCTCGAGGCACGCACCACCGACCAGTTCTACGACCCCGAGGCGGAGCGCTTCCTCCCCGACCGCTACGTCGAGGGAACCTGCCCCAACTGCGGAGCGCTGGATGCCCGCGGCGACCAGTGCGACACGTGCGGCAAGACGCTCGACCCGATAGATCTCGGCGACCCTCGTTCCAAGCTGACCGGCGCGACGCCGGAGATGCGGCCCACCGAGCACCAGTTCATCCTCCTGTCGCAGCTCGAGCAGGACGTGCTGCGGTGGCTCGAGACCCGCGAGGGCTGGCGCAACCACGTCATCAACTGGGCGCTGGGGTTCGTCAAGGAGGGCCTGCACGACCGGGCCATCACCCGCGACATCTCGTGGGGGGTGCCACTGCCGCCCGACGCCGACCTGGACGCCCGCAACGACAAGCGCGTCTACGTGTGGTTCGAGGCGGTGATCGGGTACCTGTCGGCGTCGAAGGAGTGGGCTGAGCAGCAGGGCGATCCCGATGCGTGGAAGGCCTGGTGGGAGAACCCAGACGCCGAGACCTACTACTTCATCGGCAAGGACAACGTCCCGTTCCACGCCGTGTACTGGCCGGCGCAGCTGATGGGCTCGGGTGAGCTCAACCTGCCCACCAACATCCCGGCCAACCAGTACGTCACCTTCAAGGGCGCGAAGGCGTCGAAGTCCTTGGGGGTCGGCCGGTCGATGCTGGACTATCTCGAGCTCTATCAGCCCGATGCCCTGCGCTATGCCCTGGCGGCCAACCTGCCGGAATACAACGACGTGGACCTGACCGAGGACGAGCTCGTGCGGCGCGTCAACGACGAGCTCGCCAACGACTGGGGCAACCTCGTCAATCGCGTGCTGACGATGAGCCGGAAGAACTTCGACGGGGTGGTTCCCACGCCGGGTCGGCTCGACGAACGCGACCACGACCTGCTCGCGACGATCGATCGACACCTCGAGGCCGAGGCCCGGATGCTCGAGCAGGTGGAGCTGCGCCGCGCCTTGAAGGAGGCCCTGGCCGGCGCGCAGGCCACCAACGGCTACCTCAACGCCCTCGAGCCGTGGCAGACCGCCAAGACCGATCGTGACCGAACGGCGAGCACGTTGTGGACCGCCATCCAGGCGATCAACGGGATCAAGGTCGCGTTCGCGCCCTTCACCCCGTTCTCGTCCCAGCAGGTGCACGAGTGGCTCGATGGCCAGGGTGACCTGGCTGGCGAGGGTTGGCACCGGCACGAGGTCCCCGCGGGAGCGCCGCTGGGCGAGCCGGTGCCGCTGTTCCGCAAGATCGAGCTGCCCGACGACGCCTGACGCGGCGCGTCAGGAACGCCCCGCCCCGTCGCGGGTCGCGAAGGCCCACGCGTCGGCGACGATCCGGTCGAGACCGGTGTGCTGCGGCCTCCAGCCGAGGAGCTCGCGCGCCCGGTCCGCGGCGGCGACCAGCATGGCGGGGTCTCCCGGTCGTCGGGCGGCCTCCTCGACAGGGATGGCGTGGCCGGTGACCCGGCGTGCCGCGTCGATGACCTCCCGGACGCTGAAGCCGCGACCGTTGCCGAGGTTACACGTGAGCCGTCCGTGCTCGTTTTTTAGGGCTTCGACGGCCCGGACGTGCGCGTCCGCGAGGTCGGCGACGTGGATGTAGTCGCGCACCGCGGTGCCGTCCGGGGTGGGGTAGTCGGTGCCGAAGATCGTGGCGTGCCCGCGTCGCCCCAGCGCGACCTGGAGCACCAGCGGGATGAGGTGTGTCTCGGGATCGTGGCGCTCGCCACGGTCCGCCGTCGCGCCGGCGGCGTTGAAGTAGCGCAGCGATGCCGTCCGCAGGCCGTGGATGCGGTGGTGCCAGGCGAGCATGCGCTCGACCTGGAGCTTCGATTCGCCGTAGACGTTGGTGGGTGCGGGCTCCGCCGACTCGTCGATCGGGCTGTGGCCGGGCTCGCCGTACACGGCTGCGGTCGACGACAGCACGAACCGCCCGACCCCGTGGGCGAGGAGGGCCTCGAGCACACACGCCGACCCGCCCGTGTTGACCCTGAAGAACCGCTCGGGGGCGAGCATGGACTCGCCCGCCTCGATGAGCGCGGCGAAGTGCACGCAGGCGTCGAAGCCGCCGTCGGCAACCACGGCGGTGACCGCTTCGCGGTCGGTGACGTCGCCGACGACGAGCCGCGCACCGTCCGGGACCGCGTCGCGGTGGCCGCTGCTGAGGTCGTCGAAGACCGTCACCGCGTGTCCGGCATCGATCAGCGACGCGGCGGTCACCGAACCGATGAAGCCGGCACCGCCGGTCACGAGCACCCGCACCCGGCTCGCCTTCGGTCGGCGTTTCTCGGCCCTTGGAGGCCACGATAGTGCAGGTAGGCCGAGAGACGGTGTCCCTCCGTCCAGCAGGCCACGCGGCGGTGGCCGTGTGCGCCTGGTGAGCGCGTCCCTGTCCGGGGTGACCGTCCGGACGATGACGTCGCGTTACCGCGGGTCAGGATGGACGGCGACTCTTGAGGAGGTGACCCGTGGACCTCTCCGTCCTACCGGTCGACATGGAAGCGTTGGATCCAGGTGTCGTCATCGCGGCCGTCGCTGTGCTCGTGCTCCTGGTCGTGGTCGCGGTCCTGGCCCTCGGGCGGCGTCGCGCCCGCCAGAGCGTGCTGCGGGAACGGTTCGGCAGCGAGTACCTGCGCACCGTTGATGCCGTGCGGTCGCGGCGTCAGGCAGAGGAGGCTCTCGCCCGGCGGATCGAGCAGAGGGGTGCGTACGAGCTTCGCATCCTCGATCCCGAGGAACGCGATCGTCTGCGTGCCCGCTGGGACGACGCGCAGACCAGCTTCGTGGACGGCCCGCAGTCCGCGGCCCGTGCGGCACTCGACCTCGTTGTCGAGGCGGCCGCCGCACGCGGTTACGCGGACGAGGGCGTCGAACGTTGCCTCGACGACGTGAGCGTCGATCATCCGGAGCTGGTCGCCGATCTGCGTCGGGCCCGGTCCCGGGTCGGGGCGGGGCCGTCGACGGACCGCTACCGCGAGGCGCTCCTGCGAGCACGTGCGTTGTTCGAGCGGCTGGTCGCTGCCGGCGAGGCGGCTGCGCCGGTGGCGCCGGCGCCGCAGTTCCCCGAGCACGACTCGCTGGCCCCGCCGGCCGACAGCGATGGGACCGACGAGCCGGAAG
>CAZSQF010000032.1:5793-17524 GCA_964608935.1 uncultured Actinomycetota bacterium
CGGTGCCCTCGGCAGGATTCGAACCTGCGACCTACCACTTAGGAGGCGGTTGCTCTATCCCCTGAGCTACGAGGGCGGGACCTCCGCGGGAAGTTCCGCGGCGGGTTCCGCGTGTCGTGGAGCGCGTTCCCACTCATGCGACACACGGTGCGGGGCAGGCTACCCCCGCAACCACCAGCAGCGGGCCACGGCCAAGAACGCAATACGCAAGTTGCGTTCCGATTGCGATACGCTCATCGCATGGAGGCACTCACCGACCGGATCGCCCGCCTCGAGGCCGAGAACGAGCAGGACAAGGCCCTCATCGCCGAGGCCAACATCCGCATCGCCAAGCGCCTGACCGAGATCGAGCTGCTGCGCAGGGGCACCGACGACGTCCCGGTCGACCGGGCGATGACCCTCAAGGAGGCGGTGCTCGCGGTCCTCCGTGACCACCAGACGCCGATGTCCCCGGCGCAGGTCGCGGACGCGCTCCAGCGCCACGGCCGCGAGGTCCACGTCCCAAGCATCCGGGGCACGCTCAACGGCCTCAAGCAGGAGGGGCAGGTGACCCGCGCCGGGTCGAAGCAGTGGCTCGCGTTGAGCTGACACGAGACGGCCGGCGAGAGCGGCCTACCGCGAAGGATCTGGTGGGTCGAGCAGCGCCTCGGCGTGCAGGACTCGAAGGTAGGGGCGCACGAGCTCGCTCGTCGGAACCCGCAGGTCAGTCTGGGCGGTGTGGAATCGAACGTCGTGGTGGCGTCGTATGGGCGCCGGTCGGGGTACGGAAGGGGTGTGCGCGAGGCTGTCGAGCCGTTCGCGTTGACCTGCGAGCTCGACTGGGTGCGGGACGAACCTGGGCGTCTGGCCTTCGTGCTCGTCGACACCGATGACGACCCAGCCGCCGTCGATCACGAAGGAGGCCAGGGTGGCGGCGAGGTTCTGCCGGCTGCGGCGTTTGTCGCCGACCTGTCGCTTGAAGTCGACCGAGTGGGTTTCGGGTCGCTTCGGATCTGAGCGGGGCCGGTCCGCAGCCTGATCCGCCTCGGTGGCCGTGCGAAGCGGCCCGGCCACAGGCGCCGGGCCGCCGAAACCCGCTGGTCAACCGGCGATGTCCTCGGGGACCGCGCCCATCTGCTGCATCAGCGCGAGCATGTCGAAGTAGTTCCAGTAGTCGACCACCTTGCCGTCGTCGCTGAAGCGCCAGATGTCGGCGTCCTGCCACTCCACCGCCTCGTCCGAGGCGGGCACACCAAAAAACGCGCCCTGATGGGTGCCGGTGAGCCGGCTGTGCGCTACCACCAGGTCCCCCTCCGCAACGATGTCGATCGTCTCGTTGCGGAGGTCGGGGAATGCCTGGAAGAACATCTGCAGCGACTGGCGGGCGGCTTCCTTGCCCTGGCCAAACTCCTCGGGCAGATTGTGGACGACCACGTCGTCGGCGCCGTACTCGAGGGTGGCCTCAACGTCGTGCTGGTTGTATGCGTCGTAGATGCGGAGCACGGTCTGGCGGTTGCGATCACTCGCCCGCCGCCCGGTGTTGGCACTCATGATTGTCTCCTCGATGTCCCTGCGCGTTGTGTCCCTCCCGAGCCGCTGGGCTCGCGGGCCTCGAACGATGTTGTCCCGCGCACCTACAACCAGGGGGAGTACCCGCTTCGAGCCCGCTGATGCCACAGTCCGCCCACCGGCCCTCGCTGTCAACCCTCAAGGGTGTGGGGAGCGCTCGCCCGACGTGACGTCACGCCCGCATCCCGGCCCCGTCCGCCCCCCCGACATCGCCCCGCGCACTTCCGAAGCGCCGGGATTGCGAACGCGCACGGCCGTGATCCCACCTGCCCTTCAGAACGCAATCCGAGTCGGCGGGCCACGAGTACCGACGCTTAGGAACCCTGGGTGATTGCGTTTCGGGTCCCGATTGCCCCAGGCGCGTTCCACGCACCGTTCCAGAAGTGGCTGATCGACAGGCGGAGCGAGAGCCCGAACCCGCAGGTCAGATCCTTACCGCGGAGGTCCCACGAGGGCGGGGCCTCCGCGGGAAGCTCCGCGTGAGGTTCCACGCGAGATGGAACGCGCCCCGTCCACACCTCACACGGTGCCGGGCAAGTTTGACTGTTACCTGCAAGGAGGCGGGGGCGGAATCGCCGTCACTGGCCCGGTCCGTCAGCGGGTTCCCGAGATCCGGGCCATCTCCGCATCGTCCAGCTCGAAATCGAAGACGGCCAGGTTCTGCTCGCGGTGGGCGGCGTCGCGCGAGCGGGGGATGGTCGCGACCTGCTCCTGCTGCACCAGCCACCGGATCGCCACCTGCGCCCACGTCTTGCCGTGCCGCTCACCGATCTTCGCAAGGAGCTTGGCGGTCCGGCGGCCGACGCGGAGGGGGGAGTAGGCGACGAACGCCACGCCTTGCTCGCGGCACCACGCGAGCACCTCGTCCTGGTGCTGGTCCGGGTGGTACTCGTTCTGTACGCAGGCGACCGCAGCCTGCGTGGACGCACGCTCAAGGCGGCCGACCGAGAAGTTGCTGACGCCGACGTGGACCACCCTGCCGGCCTCCTGCTGTTCTCGGAAGGCGTCCATCGTCTCCTCGAGCGGAACCTGGCTCGGGGAGTGGAGCAGCAACAGATCCACGTAGTCGAGGCGGAGCTCACGCAGACTCGCTTCGACCTCGCGGCGCACGCCGCCGCGGTCGGCGTCGCCGGGCCGCACCTTGGTGACCACGAGCACGTCGCCGCGGTCGATGCCGCTGTCGCGGATGCCGGCCCCGACGTCCGCCTCGTTGCGGTACATGCGGGCCGTGTCGAGATGCCGGTAGCCCACCGACAGCGCCTGGGCGACCGCCTCCCGGCATTCCGCACCGCGCAGCCGCCAGGTCCCAAGGCCCACGGCCGGGACGCGAAGCTGCGCTCCGCCTCGGGGGCTTGCGACCACCTCATGCATGTCGTGCTCCTCGGCGGGCGGAGCCGCGTCGCCGTCGGGATCTCGGGGTATCCACGCGTGGGCGAACGTAGCGCCGTCAGGTCAACAGCAGCGACGTCGTAGCACGCTAATGGGCAGGCGATCGTCGGCCGGGGGCCTGGTGGCGAGGGCACCGGTAGCAACGGTCTCTGGCTGCGGTGGCGCCGCACGACATCCTTGCGTCTGAGAAGGCTACGGACGAGGACGGCCGATGGACGAGGCCCGACGCAGCGCCGAGGTGACCGACGGCCCACACCGCGCGCCCGCGCGCGCCTACCTGCGCGCGGTCGGGCTGTCCGAGGAGGACTTCGCCAAGCCACAGATCGGGCTGGCCAGCTGCTGGAACGAGGTCACACCCTGCAACCTGCCGCTGCATCGGCTCGCCGTGGCGGCCAAGCACGCGGTCCGGGCGAGCGGCGGGATCGCGTTCGAGTTCGGCACGCTTGCGGTGGGCGACGGAATCTCGATGGGGCACGAAGGGATGCGCGCCTCGCTGGTGTCGCGCGAGCTGATCGCCGACTCGGTCGAGACCATGATGCATGCGCAACGGTTCGACGCACTGATCGGGTTCGCCGGCTGCGACAAGTCGCTGCCCGGGATGATGATGGCCGCGGCGCGGCTCGACCTGCCGGCGGCCATCCTGTACGGAGGCACGATCCTTCCCGGCGAGCGCCACGGTCAGCGGATCGACATCGCCACCGTCTTCGAGGCTGTCGGCGCGCACGCGGGCGGGATGATCGACGACGCGGAGCTGCACGACATCGAGGTTCGCGCCTGCCCCGGCGAGGGGGCGTGCGCCGGCATGTTCACCGCCAACACCATGGCGGCGGCCGCCGAGGCGCTCGGGCTCGCCCTACCGGGCTCCGCCTCGCCGCCCGCCGTCGATCCGCGCCGATTGGAGCTCGGCCACCGGTCCGGTGAAGCGATCCTGCCGCTGGTGCACCAGGGCATCACCGCCCGCCGGGTGGTGACCCGCCGTGCGCTGGAGAACGCCATCGCCGTCGTGATGGCCCTCGGCGGTTCCACCAACGCCGTGCTGCACCTCCTGGCGATCGCCAACGAAGCACGCGTCGACCTGGCCCTGTCGACCTTCGACGAGATCGGACGCAGAGTTCCGCACCTGGCCGACGTGCGGCCCCATGGACGCTTCCACATGGCCGACCTCGACGAGGTCGGGGGTGTCCCGGCAGTGATGCGGTTGCTGCTCGAGCGTGACCTGCTCTACGGCGACTGCCTCACGGTCACCGGTCGCTCGGTCGAGGAGAACCTGGCGGCGCTGCCGGACCTGCAGGAGCCCGACGGCGAGGTGGTGCGCCCCATCGGACGTCCGGTGCACGCGGACGGCGGCATCGCGGTGCTCACCGGGAGCCTCGCCCCGGCTGGGGCAGTGGTCAAGGTGGCTGGCACCGATGTGACCCGGTTCGAAGGTCGGGCGCGTGTGTTCGACGGCGAGGATGACGCGATGGTCCATGTGCTCACGGGACAGACCCGACCAGGGGACGTGCTCGTGATCCGCTACGAGGGCCCGAAGGGTGGCCCCGGCATGCGCGAGATGCTGGCGGTCACGGCGGCCGTGAAGGGCGCGCGGCACGGAGAGGACGTCGCGCTGGTGACCGACGGTCGCTTCTCCGGCGCGACACGTGGCCTGTGTGTCGGGCACGTGTCGCCGGAAGCCGTCGACGGCGGACCGATCGGGCTGGTCGCCGACGGGGACCCCATCGTTCTCGACATCGCTCAGCGCCGCATCGACCTCCATGTCCCCCGTGATGTTCTCGAGGACAGGCGTCACGGGCTCGCGCATCCGGCTCCCCGCTACACCAGTGGGGTACTGGCCAAGTACGCCAAGCTCGTCCGCGGTGCCGAGACGGGGGCGGTCACCGGCTGAGCGGCCCGTCGACCCCGGAGGCTCACGGATCCGGGCTACGAGCCGGGGGTCCGATGTCGGCCAGTGCGCGGGCGAAGGCACGCTCGGTCCGGCCGTCGTCGGCGGGCGTGTACACGATGACGCGCAGGTCGGGATGGTCGGCGACCACGAGCTTGTGGTGGTCGAAGACGAGCAGTCCGGCATGGGGGTGGTCGAAGTGGCGCTGTCGTGAGGCGAAGTAGGCGACGTCGTGCTGTGACCACCAGTCCCCGAACTCGGGGCTCTCGTCGACCAGCCGTTGGATCAGCTCGAGGTAGGCGACCTCCTGGAGCCGGTGCCCGACCTCCGCGCGGAACTGTGCGATGAGGCGCCGTGCCTCGTCCTGCCAGTCGTCACCGAGCAGGCTGCGGACCGCGGGGCTGGTGAACACGAGCCATAGCAGGTTGCGGTCCGGCGCCGGCAGCCGTGAGATATCGAGGAACAAGGCCGCGTAGCTGGCATTCCAGGCGACGATGTCCCAACGGGGGGAGATCGCGTAGGCGGGGTTGGGACCCAGTGCGTCCAGCAGCCGTTCGAGCGACGCAGGCGGCACGTCGACGCCGGGAGCGGCCGCCTGGAGCGCAGCGGAGCCGACGACGCCCGCGAGGGTCAGCAGGTGCTCGGTCTCTGCCTGATCGAGCTGCAGCGTCCGCGCGATGGCGACGAGCACTTGCGCCGAGACGTTGATGTCGCGGGCCTGCTCGAGCCACGTGTACCAGGTCAGGCTCACCCCCGACAGCTGCGACACCTCCTCACGGCGCAACCCCGGCGTGCGGCGCCGACCGATCGAAGGGATCCCGACGTCGTCGGGCGTGATCTGCCCCCGCCGGGAGCGCAGGAAGTCCGCCAGCTCCTGGCGCCGGTCACTGGCTACCACCGACCATCCAACCGCCACCGCGCATCGCCACCTGTCATGACCCGAGATCTCTTACGTCGACACCGCTCGTCCACCCAGCATGCCATCCGGCGCGCCGGCCAAACCAGTGCTGTCAGTACCAGTATCACGGCAGTCTGGCTGCCGCTCCTGGGGTCCCTCACAGTCGGTGAACGCTGTGCCGTCGTGGAGGGAGAGCAGGGAATGCAACCAGTGGGACCATCATTCGTTCGAGGCCGGCTCGCGGTTGGCCTCCGCCGGCTGGCTGCCTGCGCGAGCATGCTGTTGCTGCTCGGTGCGTGCGCCGTGGGTGAGGTCACAGACGAGGCCTCCGACGCGGACACGGACGACGCCGAGGCCAACGGGGACGAGGACGCCGCGCCGCAGGACGAGTCCGGCGAAGCCTTCGAGCTCCGCTTCGCGAACTTCCTCGGCCCCGATGCAGCGCAGGTCCAGGCGATGCAGTGGTGGGCCGACGAGGTGGAGGAGCGAACGAACGGTCGTGTCACCGTGGAGTTCTTCCACGGTGGGGCGTTGCTCGACGCGACCGACACCCTGCCTGGCATCGGCGACGGGCGCGCCGAGATGGGGCATGTCGCCCACTTCTACCACCCGGGCGAGTTGCCGCTGTCGACCGTGTCCGAGCTGCCCTTCCTGGTCCAGAACCCGCAGATGCAGGCGCGGACCTTCAACGCGTTGTACGCCGCAAGCGAGGATTTCCGTGCCGAGTGGGAGGCGATGGGCGTCCACGTGCTGCACTTCAACCCGAGCGGGGTGATCATCCTCGGCTCGTCCGAGCCGATCGCCGGTCCGGCGGACCTCGAGGGCCGACAGGTCCGTGCGGTCGGCTTCGCTGCCGAGGCGTTCGACGCGATCGGTGCCAACCCGATCGCCCTGCCCGCTCCCGAGATCTACGAGTCGCTGCAGCGCGGACTGATCGACTCCTACTCCAGCTTTCCGTTCGAGGTCATCACCGCCTTTCAGCTCCAGGAGGTGGCTCCCTACGTCGCCGATCCCGGGCTCGGCAACTACCTCATCACCGCGGCACCGATCACGCTTTCGGTCTGGGAGTCCATGCCGCCCGAGATCCAGGAGACGCTCACAGCGGTCAGCGACGATCTCATGGCCGATGCGGTGTGGGACATCTATGCGGCCGTCGAGGACGAGGTGTGCGACGCGATCGCTGACGCCGACGGGCAGGTGATGGTCTTCTCGGACGAGGACGTCACGGCCTGGCAGCAGACGCTGGGTGGCGAGATCCGTAGCGACTGGCTGGACACGGTCAACGCGCCGCGTGAGACGGCCGAGCGCTTCCTCAACGAGTACCTCGACGGGCTCGAGAGCCACCGCGGGGGCGTCGACTTCGCTTCCGGTGTCCGCCGCTGCGCCGAGCGATGAGCGTCGTACGGGGTAGGACACCACGGTGACAGCAGCACCCGTGCGGCGCATGGTCCATGCGATCGCACGGGTGCTGGCTGTGCTGGCGGCCACCGCGGTCGTGCTCATCATGGTCACGACCGTCGCGGACGTGTCGCGGCGGACCATGACGGGCCGGTCCCTGCCCGGCACCGTCGACTATGGCGAGCTGCTCATGGTCGCCGGGGTCTTCCTCGCTCTGGCGTTGGCCCAGCACCGCCGCGACCACGTCAGCGTCAACCTCGTCACCAGCCGGCTCCCCCCGACCGTCGGCCGACGGGTCCGTGTCGTCGGGCTCATGGTGGCGATCGGCTTTGTCGCCTGGCTGGCGATCGCGACCGGGCAGGAGGCACTGCGCTCGTTCGCGCGCAACGAATTCCGCTTCGGCCTCGTCCGCGTCGCCGTCTGGCCTGCCCGAGCCGTCATCCCGGTGGGGGCCGTCGCACTGCTGCTGCGATTGCTGGTCGACACGGTCGACCTCCTCCGATCCCAACCCGAGGGACACACCGGCGTCCAGGTCTCCAACGCTCCGCCGTCCGGCGACGACCCACCGGAGCCAGCATGACCGTCGAGGTCCTCGTCCTGCTCGTCCTGATCATGCTCGTTGTGCTGCTCGGCTTCGAGGTCCCGGTGGCCTTCGCCCTGGGTGCCTCCGGCCTGGTCGGCCTCGTCCTCCTCGACGGCGTGACCCTCGCGCACACCACTCTGGCTCGGCTGCCGTTCCAGGCCACGTCGCGATACACGCTGATCATCGTTCCCATGTTCATATTCATGGGTCTGTTGGCCATGCACGGCGGGATCGCCGAGGACGTGTTCCGGCTCGGCAACCGGCTGCTGCGCCGACTGCCCGGTGGTCTGGGGCTGGCAACGATCCTGGCCTGCGGCTGCTTCGCCGCCGTGAGCGGTTCGAGCGTGGCCACCGTCGCCACGGTCGGACGCACGTCGGTCGACGAAATGCGTAGATACGGCTACAGCCCGGCCTTCGCCGCCGGGATCGTGGGCGCCGCCGGCACGCTCGGCGTGCTCATCCCCCCGAGCGTCATCCTGGTGCTCTACGGAATCATCACCGGCGAATCCATCGGTGCACTGCTCATCGCCGGCATCGTGCCCGGCCTGCTGTCCGCCACCCTCTACGCCCTCGCCGTCGGGGTCCGCGCCCGACTGAACCCGGCACTGATCCAGCACGCGACCCGGGTCGATCCAGCCAGGTCAAAGGGCCACGTGGACGGCCGATCTTCCGGCCCCGAGCCGACGTCCATCCTGTCCAGCCTTCCCGGCCTGGTACGCATCCTCGTGCTGTTCGGCATCGTCGTCGGCGGGATCTACACCGGCGTGTTCACGGCTACCGAGAGTGCGGCCTTGGGAGGAGGCGCAGCACTCCTGCTCACCCTCCCCAGACTCATCAGGGACCATCGCGGCAGGTTCGCGTCGCGCCTCGGTGCCGCTGCGCGCGACGCCGCCACGGTTTCGAGCATGATCTTCGCCATCCTCATCGGCGCCAGCCTGTTCACCTTCTTCCTGGTCCGAGCCGGCGTGCCGACCGCCTTCACGACATGGGTGCTGGGACTGGACATCGCGCCGATTGTGGTCGTCATCCTGCTCCTGGTGATGATGGTCCCCCTGGGCATGGCCCTTGACCCCGTCTCGATCCTGCTCATCGCCATTCCGCTCGCCCATCCCGTCGTCACCCAGCTCGGCTTCGACGGGATCTGGTTCGCCATCCTCACGGTCAAGATGATCGAGCTCGGCCTCATCACGCCCCCGGTCGGGCTGAACGCATACGTCGTTGCAGGCAGCGTCGAAGGCGTATCGGTCGAAGAGGCCTTCCGTGGTCTCGCCCCGTTCTTTGTGATCGACCTCGCTGCGGTCGGAATCCTGCTCGTCGTCCCGGGCCTCGTCACCTGGCTCCCCAGCTACATCGGGTGAGTGCCCGGGCACAGCTCAGCAGCAGCAAGGCCAGGCAGGTTTCGCAGCCCCGAATCGGCACGTCGGGAGCGCCGCAGGGCTAGGCTCCGCGCGTCGGCGTCGCCACCCAGGCGGGCCACTGGGGCGGAGATACTCGTGTGGGAGATGCTCGTGTGAACGGTCTGGAATCGACGGCGCGCCTGCTGTTCCAAGCGGCGATGGCGATCTTCACGGTGACGATCGTCATCGGGATCCTCAACGGTCTGAACGTGTGGGACCCGTCCCACAACCTGCTGATGACCCACGTCCACGCCGGCACGCTCGGCTGGATCACGCTCGGGGTCGTCGGTGCCGCCATGA
This sequence comes from uncultured Actinomycetota bacterium, assembly GCA_964608935.1. GTDB lineage: Bacteria > Actinomycetota > Nitriliruptoria > Nitriliruptorales > Nitriliruptoraceae > CAZSQF01. Next base: position 15,189 of record CAZSQF010000032.1, read on the forward strand.
TGGTGTACGGGCGTGAGGACGAAGGTCCTGGTGCGCAGTCGGCGAACCGCGTCGCCATCGTGACGATCGCGACGGCCGCGGTCTACGTCATCGCGTTCGCGTCCACCACCGGGATCTTCCGACCCATCGCCGGGACGCTGATGCTGGCCGCCATCATCTGGGTGCTGGTGTGGGCGGTCGGCCGATACAACGCCTCGGACAAGTCGACCGCCCAGCTCGGGATCCTGCTCGCACTGATCTCGCTCGCCATCGGCGCCGTCCTCGGCGTCCTGCTCGGACTGTTCATCGCACGCGGGTCGATTCCGGGGCTGAGCAGCGAGACGGCTGTCGCCCTGGCCGGAGCCCACCCGCCGGCCATGCTCATCGGCTACCTCATCCTGGCCGGGGCCGCGACGGCCCACTGGCTCCTCGGCGGCTCGCAGTCGCGGCCGGGCCGGCTGGTGATGTGGGCGCTGTTCATCGCCGGCGTCGCGGTCAACCTTGCGTTCATCCTCGACATCGAACAGCTCATCCAGGTCGCGACCCTGCTCGAGGTCGCCGCCATCGTCACGCTCGCCGTCCACCTGCGGTCGCAGCTCGCACCCTCGGCCTGGACCGGCGACGGCGCCGACTTCGCGCGCGCGTCGGTGGTCTTCCTGCTGATCGGGGTGGCCCTGCTCGTCTACGTCGTGCAGCTGTTCATTTCGGGCGAGCTCAACCCCGAGACCGGCGAGGGACCGATCGGCGTGCTGCTCGCCTTCGACCACGCCATGTTCATCGGGGTGATGACCAACGTGCTGTTCGCGTTGATCGCGCGGACCGCCGGTGCGCGTGCGGAGCCCGTGATCATCTGGGGCGTCAACGGTGCGCTGGCGCTGTTCCTGATCGGGCTGGCCGCCGACATCTCGGTCCTGACGATCATCGGCGCCCCCCTCATGGGCCTGCTGCTGCTCTACGCGATCTACCGGTTCTTCGTGCAGCTGCGCCCGCAGCCCGTATCGGCCACGTGAGGAGAACGCTGGCGGCGCTGGCCCTGGTCGCCGGCCTCGGGGCCTGTGGGGGCGGCGGTTCTGCGGGATCCGCGCTCGGCGAGGATCTGGACGCCGGTCGCGAGGTGTTCTCGCGGTCCTGCGCCATGTGCCACGGGGCGAGCGGCCAGGGAGCGTCCGCCCCCGAGCTCAGCGCCGTCCGTGACACGTTCGAGACCTGCGCAGAGCAGATCGAATGGGTGGCGCTCGGCTCCGAGCGCTACCTCGACGAGGTCGGCCCGACCTTTCCGGGCACCGGGCAGGAGATCAGCGGCGACATGCCGGGGTTCGACGGCGCGCTCACCCCCACGGAGATCGCCCAGGTCGTGGCGTTCGAACGCCACCTCTTCGGTGATGTCGAGGCCGCCGCGGCGCTGGCCGACTGCGGGCTGTAGCGGCCCCCGGAACTACGCTGCGACGATGGTTCCCGGTGGCCCGGGAGGTGCTGCGGTGGGCGACGACGTCCAAGACATCGCGCGGTTCTTCGACCGCGAATCCTGCTGCTCGTCCCGGCATCCCGTCGATGGACCGTTGAGCCGGATGTCCCGGATCCTCCTCGAGCTGCTCGACGAGGCGGGCGTGGCGGGTCGGACCGTGCTGGACGCCGGGTGTGGGCAAGGGGGGCTGGCGATCGCGCTCGCCCAGCGAGGCGCCACGGCCGTGACTGGCATCGACGTGTCGTCCGGGAGCGTCGGCGTGGCGCGCCGGGCCGCACAGGACGCGGGCGTGTCGGTGCGGTTCGCGGTCGGGGACGCGGCGGTCAGTGCGCTCCAGCCCCACGACGTGGTCGTGCTGGACAAGGTCGTGTGCTGCTACTTCGATGCGCAGACGTTGCTGGCCAACACGGTGCCGGTCGCCGGGTCGATGGTGGCCCTGTCGTTGCCGCATTCGCGTGGACTGCGAGGACTGATCGCGCGGCTGCTCATCGGTGCCGAGAACGCTTGGCGCCGGCTGCGGGGCGACCCCTTCCGCGCCTTTGTCCATGACGTCACGCGCGTCAGGGACACGCTGGCCAACAACGGGTTCTCTCCCGTGGCACAGCGCGACCGGTGGATGTGGCACGCAGCGATCTTCGAGCGACGCTCCTGACACGGGACGAAGGACCACCATGCGAGCTGCCGTCTACGACACCGCGGGATCCGATCGGGGGACGCTGCAGATCGTGGAGCTGCCCGATCCCGATCCCGGGTCGGGCGAGGTCCGCGTCCGCGTGCACGTCTCGGGGGTCAACCCGACCGACTGGAAGGCGCGCGAGGCGGCGGGCGCCGAGCCGGGCTGGCCGCAGCAGGTGCCCAATCAGGACGGGGCCGGCGTGATCGACGCGGTCGG
>CAZSQF010000033.1:0-16981 GCA_964608935.1 uncultured Actinomycetota bacterium
ACGCGATCGCCGACTGGGCGACGCGCATCGCCGGGTCCGTCCACGCGTCGGCGCCCGTGGCCTAGACCGGCGCCAACGTCCCGGTGACGGTCAGCCGGCGGCGCTGCGTGGCACCGCGACGAGCTCGGGGTCGCCGGGGGCGCGCTCGACCGTCACCGCAGGCGCGGACGCGTGTGCCGTTAGTCGGGCGAGCTGGCTCCGCGCATTGCGCCACGCCCGCCGTGCGGCGCCGGTTTCGAGGTCGTCGGGGTCGGCACCCCGGAACGCGCGCTCGAGGCTGGCGGTCGGCTCACCGAAGCGGTCCTCGAACTCGCGGCACTCCTCGGTCAGCCTGGCGATCGCTTCGTCGCTGCTCACGACCCGCACGAGACCGGTCGGCTCGATGGTCGACCACATGGCATCCCTCCCCGCTCCGGGCGAAGTCTTGCGTACCCGCTGGCCGGATTCGAGGAGGCAGCCCCGTCGGCAAGACCGTACGGTCGGCGGTCACCGCCGTGGCAGGGATGGCCGTGGAGCCCACCGGACGCGCCCCGGCCGTCGCTCCCGGGGCGGGCACCGCAAGTACACTGTCGCGTCGTTCCGGGCTCCACGGGGAGCTCGCCCTCGTGGCCCGCGACGGCGAGTACGAGATCGTCAGCAACGGGGTGTTCCTCGCGGATACGCGCGACGGCCGTTCCGCGCGACTGCTCGTGCGTGCCGCGGTCGAGGCCCTGCCGCGCCCGGCGCGACGCCTCCTGGTCGGCGGCCTCGGCGTCGGCTTCTCGCTGGCGGAGGCGCTCGCCCGTGCCGAGGTCACGACGATCGTGCTCGTCGAATGCGAGCCGGCGGTGGTCGAGTGGAACCGCTCCTTCACCGGCGAGCGCACCGGTGGCACCGTCGACGATCCGCGCGTCCGCTGCGAGGTCGCCGACCTGGTCGCGTGGCTCCAGCACCCGAGGGCGGAGACCTTCGACGCGATCTGCCTCGACGTCGACAACGGTCCCGGGTGGGTCGTCGGCCCCGGCAACCGGTGGCTGTACGGCGAGTCCGGGCTCGCGAGCCTGTGCGACCGGCTCGACGACGAGGGCGCCCTGTCGGTGTGGTCGGCGGCCGAGGCGCCGTCGTTCGAGCGTGAGCTGCAACGCCGGTTCCGTCACGTTCGGCGGCGGGAGGTCCCGGTCGCCCGTGGCGACCCGGACGTGATCTACGTCGCCCGCCACCCTCGACCCTGACCGGAGCCCGACGCCGACTCCCGCGCCTACCTTGGGCACTCCCCGACCAAGGAGAACGCGTGGCCCGGCCGGAGGGTTCAGCGGACGAGGTCACCGGTGTGGCCTTCCCGCTCGTCGACGGGGCCCGGCGCACGACCGCGACCGGACGGGGCGTGTTCGCCGACGCCGTGCGCGCGATGGATCCCGCCAGCGCCGCGGCGATCGAGGCCGAGAGCGACTGGCGCCGGCGGTACGTGCGGCACCTGCGCCGGCTCGTCGAGGTGGAGATCACCGGCCACGACCCGGACACGGTGGCGCGCGCCGGCCTCGACGCGGCGTACGCCCGCTTCGAGTTCGTGCGCGACGGTGCCACGGTGGGGATCGGCCGGGCCTCTGCGCAGGGGCCACAGGGGGTGTTCGGCACCATCGAGGTCGAGGGCAAGGGGCCGCGCGACAGCCTCGCGGTGCCCTACCGCGGGCAGGTCCTCGAAGGTGACGCGCTGCACCGCCAGCTCGACGCCTGGGTCGCGGCGGGGACGGTCGAGCGCTCGTTCGCGACCGCGATCCGCCGCGTCATGGCCAACCCGGACTGGCTCGAGCTGTCCGGTCACATCGTCGCCATCCTCGGCGCCGGCGCCGAGATGGGGCCCCTGGGGGCGCTGAGCCGCTGGGGCGTCACCGTGGCCGTCGTCGACGTGCCACACCCGCGCGTGTGGCAGCGCGTCCTCGAGCTCGTGCGGCGCGGTGCCGGACGGGCCCTCGTGCCGCTGCGGGAGCCGGTCTCGGCCGGCGCCGACGACACGCAGATCGCCGCCGCCGCCGGCGCCGACGTGTCCGTCGACCTGCCCGAAGTGGCGGCCTGGCTCGAGGGGCTCGACGGTCCGCTGGTCGTCGGCAACTACGTCTACGCGGTCGGCGCCGACAACGCCCGGGTGGCGATGGCCGCCGACGCCGTCACGGCACACCTGCTGGCCCGGCGCGACGACGTGACGATCGCGGGGCTGTTGACCCCGACCGACGTGTACGCCGTGCCCGAGGACGTCGTCGCCGAGGCACAGTCACGCTTCGAGCGCGCCGGCCGTGGGTGGGGCCTGCTGCGCGGCATCACCGCCGGCCGGGCATTCACGCCCAACTACACGGCCACGCTGGCAGCACCCTCGGGTGACCGTTTCGGCCTCGCGGACTGCCTCATCGCACAGCAAGGGCCCAACTACGCACTCGCGAAGCGCCTCCAAAGGTGGCGGCTGCGCGTGGCACGCGAGGCCGGCGTGCGAGTGTCGGCCAACATCGCCCCGGCCACGAACACGCGCTCGGTGACCCGCAACCGGCTCCTGGCCGCGGCCTACGCCGGCGCACCCCGTTTCGACGTCGAGGTGTTCGAGCCGACGACGAGCAACACGCTGATGGCCGCCTTGCTGGTGCACGACCTGCACGATCCGAACACGGTCGCCGATCCCGCGGTCCCGCTCGCCCACCCGTGCGAGCTGTTCACGCAGGCTGCCGCCCACGGCGGGTTGTGGCGCCAGCCGTTCGCGCCGCGGTCGGTGCTGCCCGCGGCGGCCCTGCTCGGCTTCCCCAAGGGCCGGTAGCCGCGCTGCCCCGGCCCTGGCCACGACCTACGCTGGCCGACGGTCCGCACACGAGGAGGCCGGACGCCGTGAGTGAGCTGTGACGCCGGAACCGCGCGACCTCCGTCGAGCCCCCAAGGTGCTGCTGCACGATCATCTGGACGGGGGCCTGCGTGCCGGGACCGTGCTCGAGCTCGCCGAGCAGGTCGGCTACAGCGGGCTGCCGACCGACGACCGGGACGAGCTCGCGGCCTGGTTCGACCAGGGCCGGCGCTCCGGCGATCTCGAGCGCTACCTCAGCGCCTTCGAGCACACGGTGGCCGTCATGCAGACACCCGAGGCGCTCGCGCGGGTGATGTCCGAATGCGTCGAGGACCTGGCCGACGACGGGGTGGTGTACGCCGAGGTCCGCTTCGCGCCCGAGCTGCACACCGAGGCCGGCCTGTCGCTCGATGCGGTCGTCGATGCCGTGCTCGACGGACTGCGGGCCGGCAGCGCGGGCCGGGACATCGACGTGCGGATCCTGCTGACGGCGATGCGCACGGCGGCGCGATCGCTGTCGATCGCCGAGCTGTGCGGCCGCTATCGGGACGCGGGGGTGGTGGGGTTCGATATCGCCGGCGCCGAGGCGGGTCACCCGCCGACCCGCCACCTCGACGCCTTCGAGCGCGTCCGGCGCGACAACGGCCACATCACCATCCACGCCGGCGAGGGCTTCGGCCTGCCGTCGATCTGGGAGGCGGTGCAGTTCTGCGGCGCCGAACGGCTCGGGCACGGCGTACGGATCGTGGACGACATCGACCTCGACGGTGACGGCGAGGCCCACCTCGGCGCCCTCGCCCACTGCGTCCGTGACCGTCGCATCCCGCTCGAGATGTGCCCGACGTCGAACGTGCATACCGGCGCTGCCCCCTCGCTGGCCGAGCATCCCATCGACCTGCTGCGCCGGCTGCGGTTCCGCGTCACCGTCAACACCGACAACCGGCTCATGAGCGGCGTCACCCTCACCGGCGAGTTCCAGACGCTGGTCGACACGTTCGGCTACGACCTCGACGACCTGCAGTGGCTCACCGTGAACGCCATGAAGAGCGCCTTCTGCCACTTCGACGAGCGCCTACGGCTGATCGACGACGTCATCAAGCCCGGCTACCGCAGCCTGGCCTCGGACCCGGACGACGGCTGAGCGTTCGGGCGACCGGCAACCCGAGCCGGACAGGGACCACCGGGATCACGGCTCGTGGAACACGTCGATGACCACACGCTGCGGGTCGGCGAAACGCTCGACGAGGAACGGCCGTTGGGCGTCCACGCCGGCGAACAGCAGGTGGATGCCCTCGAAGATGCTGTCGTCGACGACCTCGACGACGATGCCGTCCGCGGGGCCCGCGAGCCGGCCGGCGTCCCAGGGCTCGATGTCGTCGGGAAGGTCCGGCGGCAGCGCGACACCGTGGATGGCGACGCTGAGGAACGCCTCGCCGGCGACGTCGACGTCCTCGCCCGAGCCCTGGGACCGGGGCTGGTCGACGTAGCCGATGTGCCAGCCGGCGGTCCCGTCGCCGGCGAGCTCGGCGACGATGCGGTCGAAGCCGTCATGGGTCGCGACGCGAACGTCGGTCACGGCCAACAGCCCGAAGTCGGCCTCCTCGTCGACGGTGTCGGTCGAGGGCTCGCCCGACAACGGCTCGGTCCCGTCCACATCGTCGTCGGTCGCGGCGTCCTCGTCGTCGGCGGCGCTGTCGTCATCCGGCTCGGCAGCATCGGGATCGTCGGCGTCGGGCTCCGGGTCGAGATCCTCGACGTCGTCGGGTACCGGGTCCGCCGGCTCGTCGGGCCCGCACGCCGCCAGGGTCAGGGCGGCGGCAGCGGCGCCGACCACGGTCAGGCGTCGGAGGCGAATGGGGTGCTCCTCGCACGGGTGCGGGGGGCCTGCGTGACCGAGGTACCACCTGCCGACGCCGGCTGGCCGCGTGGACCTCGGCCGTTCGATGGAGACCTCCCGGCGCCCGTCGGGTGGCGCGGAGTCACGCGACGGTCAGGACCGCCCTGCCACGGATGTCCCGTTCGCGCAACGCGTCGAGCACGTTCCGGACCTCGGCCCAGTCACGGACGGCGCCGATGCGCGGGTCGACCCGGCCGTCGCCGACGAGTGCCGCCAGGGTGGCGAGGTCCTCACCCCGCGTGTGCTGTGGGTGGGCGTGGAAGAACCCGACCACCTTCCCCAGCGGGGCAGCGCGGAAGTCGCCCATCGCCAGCGACGCCTGGCCGGCCAGCGAGCCGTAGGTCGCGACCGTCCCGCCGGGCGCCAACCGGTGCACCGCCCCTTCGAGCAGCGGTCCGCCGACGCCGTCGAGAACGAGGTCGAACGGACCGAGCGCGTCGTCCTCGAGGTTCGTCGCGACGTGGTGGGCACCGAGCTCGTGGGCGAGATCAACCCGCTCCGGACGGCTCACGATCGCGGTCACCTCGGCGCCCGCGGCCACCGCAAGCTGCACCGCGAACTGGCCGACGCCACCGGTCGCACCCGTGACGGCCACGCGGCAGCCGAGCAGTGGCCCGTCGAGCCGGAGGGCGCGCAGCGCCGTGAGCCCCGCGATCGGCAGCGACGCGGCCTGCTCGAACGACACCGTGTCCGGCAGCGGGGCCACCACGTCGACGGGCAGCGCGATGCGCTCCGACCACCCACCGCCCTCGGCGATGGCGACCACGCGGGTGCCCTCGGCGGGGCCGCTGCCGGTGTCGGCGCCACGGACCACCACGCCGGCGAGGTCCTGGCCGGGCCGCCAGTCCCGCGGGCGAAGCTCCAGGAGCTTGAGCTCGCCGCGGTTGACGGCCACGGCCCGGACCTCGATGACGACCTCGTCGGCCCCCGGCTGGGGTTCGGGAAGGTCATCGGCGAGGCGCAGGCCGCCGGCAGCGGACGGGTCGGTGATGTAGCCGCGCATCAGGGATCCGGTGGTCGAGCGTGCCATGGGGCCGGTCCGTACCGACCGTCGCGACGCTAGTAAGAACGGTCGCGCGCGTCACGGCCGTGGAGACCGACCCCGAAGTACTTCCGCACGAAGCGGCTCGAGCCGCGCATCCTGCACTTGCTCCGCGGCGGCATCATCGACTTCGCTGACCTGCACGAGGACTGGCTCGTCGCGGCGACTACCCGGTCCAGCCGAGCCAGACCTCGCCCAGGGTGATCACCGACCACACCACGGCGGCGTTCACGAGCGGGACCACGGGGGTGACGAGCGGGCGGCTCCGGGCCGTGCGCACCAGTATCGTCGCGCCTGCGAGCCAGACGGCGTAGAGGAGCACGACCGCCCACAGGGGGGCGAGCAGCCCGCTGGCGACCGTGAATGGGACCAGTACCACCAGCTGGAGCGCGGCAGCGAGCCCGATGACGGTGCCCGTCACCAGTCGCCGACCCGCGAGCCCGCCGTTGGCAGCGGAAGGGTTGTTCATCGTCATGTCGTTCATCGTCATGCCTTTCGCGCCTGGTGGCGCGGTCGATGGCGCTCCACGGCGCCGCTCGACACGATGATCGCGCGGAGCACCCTCGACGGGTATCGGGGGTTGCCCCTACCCGCCCCTGGTGCCCTGGCGCCGGCGGATGTGTCGCCCGTCGCCCGGAGCCCTAGTCTGGCGGGGACGGTTCTGGACCGATCGACACCGCACGCGACAACAGGAGCGAGAGATGGCAGACCGGACCGCATCCGTCGTCTGGGAGGGCGACCTGCTCAGCGGCAAGGGAGCCGCCACCCTCGAATCCTCGGGGCTGGCGAGCAACCTGCCGGTGTCGTGGGCGTCGCGCACCGAGGAGCCGAACGGGCAGACCAGCCCTGAGGAGCTGATCGCCGCGGCGCACGCATCGTGCTTCTCGATGGCGTTCTCCAAGCAGCTCGCCGACCGCGGCACGCCTCCCGAGCGGCTCGAGACCTCCGCGACCGTGACCTTCGTGGCCGGTGAGGGCGTGACCACGAGTGCGCTGACGGTCCGCGTCACGGCACCGGGGCTGGACGAGGACGCGCTCGCGGAGGCCGCGACCGCCGCCAGGGACGGCTGCCCGGTCTCGCAGGCCCTCGCGGGCAACGTCGAGATCACGGTGGACGCCTCGCTCGCCTGACGAGCCGTACGGCGCCCGACGAGGAGTTCGGCGTGCTCGAAGTAGGGCCGTCGCCGCGGGGCGGCCGTGGCGTGTTCGCGACACGGCGGATCAAGACGGACGAGCTGCTGATGAGCGCACCCGTGCTGCTCGTGTCCGCGGACGAGCGCGACCACCTCCAGGAGACGATCGTGGACGACTACGTCTACGAATGGGACGAGGATGGCACGGCGGCGCTGGTGCTGGGACTGTCGTCGATGTGCAACCACGACCCGGACCCCAACGCGTACCTGTGGTTGGTCCCCGACGACCTGTCGGCCGAGCTGTGGTCCATCCGGTCCATCGCACGCGGCGAGGAGGTCACGGTCTCGTACCGAGCGGCCGGCGAGGACGCTCCCCTGTGGTTCGACGTCGTCGAGGGCTGATCAGGACTAGAGCGGTCGGACGAGCAGCATCCCTGCGGCGCTCGCGAGCGCGAGGGCGATCGTCATCGCAACCCGGTACTCCGTCGGCGTGAGCGCCGACCCCGCGGCACGCTTCGCGGGCACCGGCCGCGCCTGGCGCAGCACGCGGGCACCGGGCGCGATCATCGCGGTCCCGCCCCGCACGCAGCCGCCCACGACACCGCGCACGAGCGCCGACCCGCCGTCGAGCAGCAGGTCACCGTCGATCCGGCCCCGGACGCTGGCATACGCACCGTCGTGGACGTGCACGTCGCCGGCGACGCTGCCCAGCAGCATCAGCCGCTGTCCGGCGTGCACCTCGACGGGACCGATGTGGTCACCCTCGAGCATCACCACGCTGACGTCGCCACGAGGCGGCGCGGTGGCTCGTGCCAGGGCAGACCGGGGCATGGGGCCACTTCCGGGGTCGGGAGGTCTGCCCATAGCATCGGCCGGCGCGCCGCCGACAACAGGGCCGAAGGTCCCGACGAGCGCTGAGACCACACGGCGGTGCAGATCGGGCACCGACCGGGTAGCGTCCATCTCACGCGTCGGAGCGATCCGGCGCGGAACACGCACGCCGCCCCGCGGCCGCGCCAAGCGACCGACGGCTCCCGGCACCGATCCCATCCAGCCCCAGCTGGTCCTTTTCACCGCGTGTTCACCGCACGCGACTTCTACGCCGTGGCGCCTCTTGCCGCGCGTAGCCCACCGTGCCCGCGGCCGGACTCCCGCCGCGTTGCCGACGCCTGCCACTACGGCGGGCACCCTTGGAGCACTACGTGACCACCACCTTCGCCGACCTCGGCGTTCCGCACGACCTGATCGAACAGCTCGACGTCCTCGGGCTGACGACCCCCTTCCCCGTCCAGACCCTCACCCTCCCCGATGCGCTCGCCGGCCGCGACCTGTGCGGCCGAGCACCGACCGGGTCGGGCAAGACCGTGGCGTTCGCGATCCCGCTGGCGGTGCGCACCGGTCGGGCCGCGCCGCGCCGCCCACGGGCACTGGTCCTCGTACCGACCCGCGAGCTGGCTGCGCAGGTGCGCGACACGCTGCTGCCGTTCGCCCAGGTCCGGCACCGCCGCGTCGCCACCGTCTATGGCGGGACGAGCATCCGGCGCGACCAGGACCGGCTGCGGCGCGGGATCGACATCCTCGTCGCAACGCCGGGACGGCTGGCCGACCTCGTCCAGCGTGGTGACTGCGATCTGCGCGACGTCGGCTTCGTCGTCGTGGACGAGGCCGACCGCATGGCCGACATGGGCTTCCTCCCGGAGGTCAAGCGGCTGCTCGACCGCACCGCGTCCGACCGTCAGACCCTGTTGTATTCGGCCACGCTCGACGGCGATGTCGACGAGCTGGTCCGCCGCTATCAGAGCGACCCGCGCCGGCACTCGGTCGCCGACGACCCCGATCAGCGGATAGACGTGCGTCACGTCTTCTGGCCCGCGGACCGCGACCAGCGCCGCAAGCTCACCGGCGACATCGTCCGGCGCGTCGGCCCCGCCATCGTGTTCACACGCACCAAGCACGGTGCGGACCGGCTGGCCCGCCAGCTGGCGACCGACGGCATCGCCACGGCGGCGATCCACGGCAACCGCAGCCAGAGCCAGCGCGAGCGCGCGCTCGCGCGGTTCAGTGATGGTGAGGTGACCACGTTGGTGGCGACCGACGTCGCCGCCCGCGGCATCCACATCGACGCCGTCGGCGTGGTCGTCCACTACGACCTCGCCGGCTCGGACAAGGACTACATCCATCGTTCCGGCCGCACGGGGCGCGCCGGCGCGACCGGGATCGTGGTCTCGCTCGTCGATGCGAGCCAGGGCCGCGAGACCGCCAGCATCCAGCGGTCGCTCCAGCTCCCCCAGGGACTGCACCACATCGATCTCGACCTGCTCACCGCCGACGAGCTGCCGGCACCGGCGGTCGGACTCGACACTCGCGGTGCCAACAGCAGCGGCAAGCGGGGTGGCGGGCACAACGGCCGCGGGCACAGCGGTGGCGGCCGCCCGCATGGCTCCCGCAACAGCTCGAAGCGGAGCCGGCCGAAGTCCGGATCCGGGGGGCGCGGCGGTGCCCGCGTCCGGCACCGATGACCGGACGGCCCGCGGCCCGGACCGGGGTCAGCTCCCTTTGGTCCCGAGCGTCAACAGAAAGTCCCAGCTCACGCGGTAGGTGCCGTCGTCGGCCTCGTTCGTCGCCTCGATGGCGTCGCGCATCGCGGCGTGGGTCTCCTCCCAGCGGCCGAGGCCCTCGAGCGTCTGCCGCGCCCGGATGAAGCCGCCCGAGTTGTCGAACACGAACGACTCGAACGCCGCGGGCGACCCGAAGCCCACGGGAAACGCCGACCGCTCGCACCGGAGCGTCACACCGTGGGGCTCGAACAGGTCACGAACGTGATCGGGATCGCCCCATCGGATGCTCGGCATGACAAATTCCGGGGGCGGGGGCAGGGCGGACAGCAGCACCGAGAACACCGCGTCGTTGGCCCCACTCGGCGTCCAGCTGGTCAGCGCGATGGTCCCGCCGGGTCGGGTCGCGCGGGCCAGCTCGGCGGCGACGATGTCGTGGCGCGGCGCGAAGATCGCCCCGAAGCCCGACAGCACGACATCGAACGACGCAGCGTCGACCGGGAGGTCCTCGGCGTCGCCGATCAGGAGCTCGACGTCGACCCCCGCGTCCGCCGCTCGGCGGCTGGCCTCGTCGAACCATGCGTTGGTGATGTCCACCCCGACGACGTCGGCTCCGGCCCGCGCCGCATGGACGGCGACGCTGCCCGAGCCGGTCGCCACGTCGAGGACCCGCTGGCCGGCGCTCACCTGCGCCGCGTCCACGAGCATGCGGGCGGCCGGCTCGAGGAGCCGCCCGACCGGGCGGTAGTCCCCCTCGGCCCAGACCTCCCGTTGGACGGCCTTGAACTGTGCGAGGTCCACGTGCTGCTCCCGGCCGTCGTTCACCCAGGTATAGCGGCACGCGTCATGGCGGGACAACACCTCGCCAGCATCGTGGGGCCACCGGTGCGTCAGATCAGTCCGTGCTTGACGCCCTGCGCCACCGCTCCGGCGCGGTTGTGCACGTCGAGCCGGTCGTAGAGCTCCTGCGCGTACGCCTTGACCGTGCGCTCGGCGATGCCGAGCACCTCGCCGATCTCACCGTTCGTGCACCCCTCCGCCATCAGCTCGAGCACCTGCTGCTGGCGCGGAGACAGCTGGGGACCCTGCGCGACCGTCGGCGCGGCGAACACCAGCGTGGTCGCGTCGGGGTCGTCGGCCGAACCGAGATCCTCCAGGGTCGCGGTGAACGGCCCGAAGCGGATCTGGTCACCGTGGCGGACCACCGTCGGGCCGCTGAGCAGATCGCCGTTGCGCCGCGTGCCCGACCGTGACCCCAGATCGGTGACGATGAACGCGCCCATCTCCCGACGCACCTCGGCGTGGATGCGGGAGACACGCGGATCCGCCAACACACAGTGGTTGCTGGCACTGCGCCCGACGGTGGTGACCTCGTGGTCGAGGCGGATCCGCTCGCCGGACAGGGGACCATCGCTGAACGACAGCGCCGGGGCAGGCCCGACCTTCTGGGCCTTCGCGGGCGCTTCTGGGGCCAGACCTTGCATCACACCCTCCTCGTCGGGGCCGTCCACCGCAGCGATCCCGCGAAGGATGCGCGCTCAGCAGATCGGACCGTGATCATCACCTGTGTGTAACCGAGCCGGACGGGTCCGTTCAGACGCCGTGCGGACCTCGTGCCCTGGCCGTTCGCCGGTGGCTGTCCGGACAGAGGGAGCCACGTAGGCGCCTCCCAGCGGCAGTTCGGGCGTGTTCCGGGGTTTCGTGACGATGTGGTAACGCTCTGCCTTCATGCTCGGTCGGGACTGACCGTTGCGCGGGAACGCGCTGACAGCGAGGACAGGCTCATGGCGACGATCGAACGTCCCGATCATGTGACGGCAGGACGGGGGCATCCCCGCTACACGCGCGTGCAGGTGCTCGGCCTCGTGCTCGGCGGGGCGACCATCACGTTGGTCTCAGCGATTGCATTGACCTCCGACCCGGCATCGCTGGGGGAGATCCTGACCTTCTTCGCCCCGGTGGCGCTCGTGCTGCTCGTGGCGGCCTGGCTCACGTGGCGGTACGGAACCTGGGCTCGGGTCGTCGGGATCGTGGCGAGCCTGGCCGCCGGGGTCATGTTGTTCTGGACGGTCTTCGGGCTGGCCGCCCCGGACAGCTTCGTGGACTTCGCCGCCGGCGTCGGCGTGCCGCTGGGCGTCCTGCTGGGCATCGGTGGCGGGATCGCGGCGATCGTCGCCTCCCGCCGCGGGCACGTCCACGCCGAGGCCGCGCACGGCGAGCAGATGGTGGTCCGCGGCGTGATCGCCGTGGTCGCACTCGCCCTGGCCGCATCGGGGATCCTCACCCTCCTGGCACGCAGTTCCGTCGATCCTGCCGTCGCCTCGTCGGCCACGGTCGTCGACATGACGGGCTTCGAGTTCGAGCCGTTGCAGATCCAGGTGGCCGCGGCCGATGCCCGGCTGGTGGTGACGAACAGCGATGCATTCCTGCACGACCTCACGGTCCCGGCCCTGGACGCGTCGGTCCGGGTCACGCCCGGCTCGTCCGAGCTGTTGGACCTGTCCGGCGCGGCATCGGGGACCTACGCCGTGTACTGCACCCTCCACAGCGACACCTCCGAGGAGGACCCGGCCGAGGCCGGCATGGCCGCAACCCTGATCATCCGCTGAACCGACCGGGCTGAGATCCGCCGATCATGGATCTGCTCGATCGGGATGGAGCCCTGGCGACTCTCGGTCAGGCATTGGCGCGGGCACGCGCCGGTGCGGGGCAGATCGTCGTGGTCCGGGGCGAGGCCGGCATCGGCAAGACGGAGCTGATCAACCACTTCGTCGGCGGGCTGCCACCGGGCAGCCCGCGCCTGCGCGGTGCGTGCGACGACCTGATCACCCCTCGCCTGCTGGCTCCGTTCCACGACATCGGGCGTCAGGCGGGCGGCGAGCTCGCTGAGCTGGTCCGCGATGCGGCGTCGAGGGACCGCCTCCACGACGCGCTGCTCGACCACCTCGCCAAGATGCCCCCGCCGGTCATCATGGTCCTCGAGGACCTGCACTGGGCCGACGACGCCACCCTCGACCTGACCCATGCGTTGGGTCGCCGGATCGGCGCACACGGGGTGCTGCTCATCATCACGTTGCGCACCGGCGAAGCGTCAGAGGGCGACGGACTGGGTCGCGCCCTGGCGGGTGTCGCCTCCGGGTCGATCCACCACCTCGACCTCCAGCCGCTGTCCCTCGACGCGGTGGCCGAGCTGGCCGCCGGTAGCGGCATCGACCCCGAGGAGCTCCACCGGGTCACGGCCGGCAACGCGTTCTTCGTCACCGAGGTGCTGGCCGGCGGCAGGCTCGTGCCGAGCCCGTCGGTCGCCACGACCGTCGCCTCCCGCATCGGGCGCCTGCCCCCCGACACCCGGGATCTGCTGGAGCTGGTCAGCGTCGTCCCCGCGCGGATCGAGACGGCGCTGCTCGACCGGCTCGAACCAGACTGGCCCACCGTGCTGGACGCCGCGGAGCGCCTGGGCATCGTCACCCTCGCCGGCGATGCCGTCTCGTTCCGGCACGAGCTGGCCCGTGCCGCGGTCGAACAGGCCCTCCCCGTCCTGACCGCGAG
Source organism: uncultured Actinomycetota bacterium (assembly GCA_964608935.1). Classification (GTDB taxonomy): domain Bacteria; phylum Actinomycetota; class Nitriliruptoria; order Nitriliruptorales; family Nitriliruptoraceae; genus CAZSQF01. The sequence goes on from CAZSQF010000033.1 coordinate 12,976, forward strand.
GCGACTGCACGCCCGGGTCTTCGCGGCGCTGAGCAGCGAGGGCACGGAGGCCGCGCGGCTCGTCCACCACGCCGAGCGAGCCGGCGACGTCGACGCGATCGTGACGTATGCGCCGGAGGCGGCCCGGCGGGCGCGGGCGGCCGAGTCACACCGGGAGGCCGTGGCCCACTACGACCGCGCCCTGCGCTTCAAGGACCGTTTCGCCGCGGCGGACCAGGCGCGAATGTTCATCGAGCTGGCGCGATCGTCGATGGCCTCCGATGCCCCACGGGCATCACTCGAGGCCGCCCACGCCGCCGTCGAGGCTGCGCGCGACGCGGGGGACGACCTGCTCATCGGAGAGGCGCTCAGCCGCCTGTCCCGGATCGAGTCGTGGACCAGCAACGTGCAACCGGCGGCCGCAGCGGCCGACGAGGCGATCGCGCTGCTCGAGCCCCATGGGCCGAGCGCCGGGCTGGCCCTGGCCTATGCCGCTCGATGCTTCGTCGCGCTGACCTCGTGGGATGCCGCAGCCACCCACCACTGGGCCGACCGTTGCATCGCCACGGCGACGGCCGTCGGCGACGGCTCCATCCGCGTGCTCGGTGAGGTGTACGAGCACATGCTCGCGCTGAGCGAGACCGGCGACGAGGACCCGTTGCGTGCCGCCATCGATGCCGCGAGGAAGCTGCGGGAGCGCGAGACCGCGACCCAGGGCTATGGCGGCGCGGTGACCGCGCTGTACTTCCGGCGTGACTACGTACGCGCACAGCGGTGGATCGACGAGGCGCTCGCCTTCTGCGAGGAGTACGAATACCTCGGCTGGGCGGCGCACTTCCACGCGCTGCGGGCCCCCGTCCGCTTCGAGCTCGGGGCCTGGCGCGAGGTCGAGCCCGACATCGATGCAGCGCTGGCGCGTCATGAGCTGCCGGTCTGGGCCGTGTGCCTCGCCGTCACGACCCGCGGGCGGCTGTGGACGCGGTCGGGCCGCGACGGTGCCCGTGAGGAGCTCAAACGGGCGTGGCAGCTGGCCTGCGAGCTCGGCGTGCCGCAGTTGCGCTATCCCGTGGCGTTGGCCCTGACCGAGCTCGAGTGGCTCGAAGGCTCCCTCGACGGACCGCGCCCGGAGCTCGCACAGGTCCGGGCAGAGGCGGAGCGGCTCGGCTGGTCCGGGATGCTGGGCGAGATCGAGATGTGGGCTGCCCGTTCCGGGGTCGAGGTCTCGGATGCGGATCGGGTGGCACGTCCGTTCCGCCTTGCCCTGCAGGGCCGCCATGCCGAGGCCGCGCAGGTGTGGGAGCAGCTCGGCTGTCCCTACGAGCAGGCCGAAGCGCTCGTTGTGTCCGACGCCATCGACGACGTCCGGCGCGGGTTGGACATCCTCGACGACCTCGGAGCCAAGCCGCTGGCCCGCCGGGCCCGGGCCCGGCTGCGCGAGCTCGGGGCCACCGACATCCCGCGCGGGCCGCGTGACGACACCCGCAACAACCCTGCGGCGTTGACGGCACGACAGATGGAGGTGCTCGGCCTGCTCGCGAGCGACCTGACCAATGCCCAGATCGCCGACCGGTTGGTGCTCTCGATCCGGACGGTCGACCACCATGTCAGCGCGATCCTGATGAAGCTCGGCGCGCCCTCGCGCCAGGACGCCGTCACGATCGCCACCGAGATCGGCGCCCTGCCCTCCCGCCCCGCTCCCCTGGCGTGAGCCCGGCCCTGACCGGGTCACGCGGCCAGGTCGAGGAGCAGGTCATCCAGCTCGATCGGCGGTTCGGCGAGCCACGCAGTGACGGCGAGCTCGTCGCCGCGGTCTACGACGCGCAGCTGTGGCAGGAGTCGGCGCAGGAGTGCCAGGCTGGCGTCGTTGTCCGGACGGATCGAGGCGTGGAGTCGCTCGACGCCGTGCCGGCGGGCCGTGGCCACCAGCTTGCGCAGCAGACGGGTGCCGATGCCCCGGCCCTGCCACGCGTCCGCCACCTCATAGGCGATCTCGGCCTGTCCCGGTCCGTCGACGACATAGCGGGCCAGGCCGACCGCGGTGCGCCCGGCTCCCTGCCGCGCTTCGGCGACGAGCCCGACATGACGCGTGTCGTCGACGGCCAGCAGCGCACGCTGCATCGCTTCGGTGAGGTGGTCGACCGGCGACAGGAACCGAGCTCGCCGACTGGCAGGCGACAGGCCGGCGAAGACCGTGAGCAGCGCGTCGCCGTCCGCTGGTGTCAGTGGACGGACACGGACCGCCCGTGGGCCGAGGGGCAACATCGTGGACTCCTGCTGAGGATGCGGCAGATCGTCCGCTGATCCCGGCCTGCAGGTGAGGGTGACGGCTACCTATGTTTGGCCGTCCGTGCACCCAGCTGTCCGTCCGGCACCGTCGGTGCCTCGGCTGGCCCGGCCTAGGTGGCCCGTGGCCAGACATGGGTAGTGGTCACCGACGTTCGGAGGAGGCTCGATCCGGAAGGTGTCACCGTCAGCACCCCCGACGAGCCGGAGCACCTCGATGACCCGCGACGACCTGGCCGCCCCGGCCATCCTCGGCCGACGGGCGCGCGGCATGCACGGCGTCCTCGACGGGGATGCGCTGCGCGACATCCTGCCGATCGTGCTGAGCGTGCTGCCGTTCGCCGCGATCATCGGGGTCACGGTCGGCCAGTCGCCGGCCGTGCCCGCATGGGCCGGCCTGCTGGCGGGTCCGGCCATGTATGCCGGCTCGTCGCAGCTGGCGGCCATCACCTTGCTCCAGGGCGGGGCTGGCCTCTTCACCGTGATCACGACCGTCGTGGTCATCAACGCGCGCCTGAGCCTGTACGGGGCGCTGGTGGAGCCGCACTTCCGGTCGCAGCCCGGCTGGTTCCGCTGGCTCGCTCCCCACTTCCTGGTCGACCAGACGTACATGATCGCGACCGCCAGGCACGATCTCGACACTCACCGTCGGTTCCGGCGCTACTGGATGACCGCCGGAATCGTGCTCGGTGCCGGCTGGACCGCGGCGATGACCGTGGCGGTGCTGCTCGGCCCGGTCATCCCGGTCGACTCGCCGCTGACCTTCGCTGCGACAGCGGTGTTCGTCGGCCTGCTCGTGCCCCAGCTGCGCGAACGGATCGCCCGCCGTCCGGCCGTGATCGCCGGCGTCGTGGCGCTGGTCGCCGCGCCACTCCCCAACGGCCTCGGTCTGCTCGTCGGCGTCGCCGCGGGCATCACCCCGACCCTGCTACGCCCCCGGAGCTCGTCATGACCGTCGCGATCGTCCTCCTGCTGGCCGCGGTCGCCACCTGGCTGCTGCGCGTCAGCTTCATCACCCTCGTCCCGGCCGGCAGGCTCCCCGCGCGGGTCCGGCGGGCGCTCGACGACGTGACCCCGGCGGTGATGGCGGCGCTGCTGGTCACCCACCTCACCCACGGGGAGGGGTTCGGCGGGTTCGTGCTCGCCGACGTCCTCGCCGCCCTCGTGGCCGCAGCCGTGGCCTGGCGGACCCGGCAACTGTCGGCCACGGTCGTCACCGGCGTCGTCGCGGCCGGCCTGCTGCGCCTGGTGGTCTGAAATGAGCCGGGGCCGGCGGGCGGTATGTTCGCCCCGGAGGCCAAGGCGGCGATGCCCGAGCTCACCAGCGCGTTCGAACAGATCGCGGCGGTCATGCTGATCGCGGCGGCGGTCGCTGTGGTCGCGCACAAGCTGCGGCAGCCGGTGATCGTCGCCTTCATCGCGGCGGGGATCCTGGTCGGGCCGTCAGCGTTGGCGATCATCGAGCAGCCGGCCGAGATCGAGCTGCTGGCCAAGATCGGGATCTCGCTGCTGCTGTTCGTGGTCGGGCTCAAGCTCGACCTGCACCTGATCCGTTCGGTCGGTGGCGTCGCGATGGCCACCGGGCTCGGGCAGGTGGCGTTCACCTCGGGCGTGGGGTTCGTCATCGCGTTGGCGCTGGGCTTCGAGGTGGTCACGGCCATCTACATCGCGGTGGCGTTGACGTTCTCGTCGACGATCATCATCGTCAAGCTGCTCAGCGACAAGCGTGAGCTCGACGACCTGC
>CAZSQF010000034.1:0-16944 GCA_964608935.1 uncultured Actinomycetota bacterium
CGGCTACGGGCCGCTCGAGCCGCTGCTCGACGACGACGACGTGTGGGAGATCATGATCAACGCGCCGGATCAGATCTTCGTCAAGCGGCATCGGGGGGTGTCCGGCTACCACGACGAGGCGTTCCACGACGACGAGCACGTGACCCGGACGTTGACCAAGCTGCTGGACGACGCGACGCGGTCGCACCGCAAGCTGGATGCGGCCGAGGGGTTGCAGGACGCCCAGCTCGACGACGGCGCGCGGCTGCACATCGTGCACAGCGACGTCGGCCGGGGTAGGCACCTGCTTGTCAACATCCGAAAGTTCACCGGTCTGCCGTTCGCCAGCCTGGACGAGCTGGTGGAGCGCGGGATGCTCTCGGCGCAGGTCGCCGGGTTCCTCCGGGCCGCGGTGGCGGCCAGGCTGTCGATCGTGTTCGCCGGGCCTCCGGGATCGGGCAAGACCACGCTGCTGTCGTGCTGCACGGCGGAGCTCGATCCCGGCCTGCGGGTGGTGACCGCCGAGGAGGTGTTCGAGGTCGACGTGCCGTTGCCCAACGTCGCCTCGATGCAGACGCGCGCCGGTCGGCCCGATCGGCCCGAGGTCGACCTGCGCCGGCTGGTGGCCGGGTTCCTCCGCATGGCCCCCGACGTCGCGATCGTGGGCGAGGTCCGTGATCGGGAGGCGTTGCCGCTGCTGTTGACCCTGTCCTCCGGGGTGAAGGGCTACACGACCATCCACGCCGGCTCGGCGCGCCAGGCCCTGTCCCGGCTCCGCTTCGTGTGCCAGCTCGCCGACACCCGTTCGGAGCTGCCGATGTCCGCGCTGAACGCCCTCGTCAGCGAGGCGATCGACGTGGTCGTGTACTGCGCACGGGTCGACGGGGTGCCGACGGTGACCGAGGTCATCGCCGTGGAGGAGCAGCAGACGGGCGACGCCGCGACGGCGTTCACGGTGTCGGAGTTGTTCCGGCGCGAGCGCATGGACGGACCACTCGCCTGGAGCGGGACGATCCCGACGCGGTGCGCACGGGACCTGACCGCGGCCGGCTTCGACGTCCGGGCCCTCCTCGACGTCGAAGCCGGGCTCGGTCCCCACGACGACCGGCCGGGAGGGCGGCGGTGACACCGGCGGTCGCGGCCTTCCTGCTTGCGGTGGTCGCGGCGTACGGCGTCTACCTGGTCTACACGGCCGTGGTGTTCGGCTGGCGCCATGTCGTCGCGGTCCCGTCGGGGCTTGCCGGCCGGGACCGGCGCCGGCGTGTCGCCGAGTTCCTCGTCCAGGCCGGCCTCGATCGGATCCGGGTGGTGGAGTTCGTGGCGGTCGAGGTGGTGCTCTTCGTCGTGGCTGGGGCGTTCGGATGGGCGGTGTGGGGTGGCGTGGCGCCGGCGGCCGCCGTCGGGGCTGCGGCCGCGTTTGTCCCCGTTGCGTCGGCCCGGTCGCGCCGCCGCACGCGGCGGGAGCTGGCCCGCGAAGCGTGGCCACGCATGATCGAGGAGGTCCGCCTCCAGGCGGTCACCCTGGGGCGCTCGATCCCACAGGCGCTGTTCGCCGTGGGTGAGCGCGGTCCCGTGGAGATGCAGCCGGCCTTCGCCACCGCACACCGGGAATGGTTGATGACCACCGACTTCGACCGGACGCTGGACGCGCTGAAGAGCCAGCTGGCAGATCCCACCGCAGACGCCGTGTGCGAGACGCTGTTGATCGCCCACGAGATCGGCGGCACCGACATCGACCGGCGTCTGCGAGCCCTGGCCGACGACCGGATCCGCGACCTCCAGGGCCGCAAGGACGCCCGTTCGAAGCAGGCCGGGGTCCGCTTCGCACGGCTGTTCGTGCTGCTCGTCCCGGTGGGCATGGCGGTGGCGGGCCTGTTGATCGGCGACGGCCGGTCCGCCTACGCCTCCACCGCCGGTCAGGTGATGGTGCTGGTCGCGTTCACGCTCATGGGCCTGTGCTGGCTGTGGGCGGGCCGGCTGTTGCGGCTGCCCGAGGCGGAGCGCGTGTTCGTCGAACGCGGAGCCGCGTCATGACCCCGGTGGTGCTCGCGTCCGGCCTGGCCCTGTGGTGCGGATTGACGCTGCTGTTCTCCGAGCTGCGGTGGTTCTCGCGCCGCCCGCTGGTCGAGCGGCTGGGGCCCTACCTGCCCGGACGCATGGGAGCCCGCAGCCGGGCCGGGCTGCTGTCGGTCGACTCCTTCCGGGATGCCATTGGTCCCCTGGCGGCAAGCCTCGGGTCGCAGTTCTCACGCCTGTTCGGGGTGCACGAGGACCTCGACCGGCGCCTCCGGAGGGTCCATGCGGGGGTGGACGTGACCGAGTTCCGGGTGCGCCAGATCGGCTGGTCGCTGGCTGCACTGGGTGCCGGGTCGCTCCTCGTCGTCGCGGCTCGTCCCCCGGTCCCCGTCGCGTTGCTACTCACCTTCGGCGCGATGCTGCTGGCGTTCCTCGTCCTCGAACAGCAGGTCACGACCGCGTCGGCACGGTGGCAGGGCTCCGTCCGGCTCGAGCTGCCGGTCGTCGCCGAACAGGTCGGGATGCTGCTCGGTGCCGGCTACTCGCTCGTGGCAGCGATCGACCGGGTCGCCCGACGTGGCCGTGGCGCGACCGCCCGAGACCTCACCCGCGTGCTCGCACGCGTGCGCCAGGGCCTCTCGGAGGAGGCGGCGCTGCAGGAATGGGCCGAGCTCGTCGATGTCCCGGCCGTGGACCGGTTCGTGGCGGTGCTCGCGCTCAACCGCGACGCCTCGGACCTCGGCCGGCTGATCGCCGAGGAGGCCCGAGGCATCCGCCGCGACGTCCAGCGTGACCTGGTGGCGACCATGGAGCGTCGTGGTCAGCAGGTGTGGATCCCGGTCACCGTCGCCACGCTGCTGCCCGGGGTGATCTTCATCGCCATCCCGTTCCTGGCCGCCCTCGCCGACTTCCTGTGAGCCGGGCACGGGCTCGCCCGCGCGGGTGGCTCAGTCCCTGTCGGGGGCCGCGGACAGCAGCGTCGCCTCGGCGCTGAGGCGCGCCGCGATGTCGGCGAGCAGCTGCTGCACGGTGCGGCGGGCGACGCGGTGCAGGCCGGTCCGGTCGATCGCGGCCCCGACGGCACCCCCCGGCGGGGCGTAGCGGCCGTCGAAGGCGAGCGTGGCACCATCGGTCGCGCGGTGCAGGCCGAGCTCGCCGTCAAGGGACGGCAGCAGCCGCTCCACGGACAGCGGCTCGCCGTCGCGGGGCAGGGGCTCCCACGACAGCGAACGCCACAGGCTGTGCCCGGTCCGCCAGGGTGGTCGGACCTGCGCCTCCACGACCCAGGTCCAGGTCCCGGCACGCACCGTCATCGCCCACCGCTCGGGCCCGTTGCTGCGGGCCTTCGGGAGCCAGCGGCCCGGATCGCCGCGGAATGCCTCGGCCAGGGCCGCGGCGTCGCCCGGCACCGGCAGGAACGCGTGCGCCTGACTGACCATCCGCTACCTCCGTCCCGGCGGACGCTAGAGCCTCGTCCCGGCGGCCAACAGGGCAGGAGGTCCCGAAAGCCCGGGTCCCACGTGGGTCAGAGAGCGAGGTGCCGCGCGATGCGCTCGCGATGGTGGTCGCCGTCGCCGAGGGTCAGCTCGGCGTCGGTCGCGTGCCGGAAGTACAGGTGCAGGTCGTACTCCTCGGTGAACCCGATGGCGCCGTGCACCTGGTGGCCGAGCGCGCACACGCGCTTGTATGCGTCGCTGGTCCAGGCCTTGGCCATCGACACCTCGGTGTCGGCGTCGAGCCCCTCGCCGAGGCGCCAGATCGCCTCGTAGGTGAGGAACCGGGCCCCGAGGACATCGATCGCCATGTTCGCGCAGTGGTGCTGGACCGCCTGGAAGCTGCCGACCGGTCGGCCGAACTGCTGGCGGTCGCTGGCGTAGTCGACGGTGAGGTCGAGCACCCGCTGGGCGCCACCGACCATCCCGGCGCACAGCGCGGCGGTCGTGTCCGCCACGGCCGCACGTGCCACGGCGAGCCCGTCGTCGGCGTCACCGAGGACCGCGTCCCCGGCCACCTCGACGCCGTCGAACGTGACGCGGTGCTGACGATCGTTGCCGACGGTGTCGAGCCGCTCGGCGGTGATGCCCGGTGCGTCGGCGTCGACGAGCAGCGCGACCAGGGCGTCGGCGGGTGCACCGTCGCGGTGGGCCACGACGAGCAGGTCGTCGGCCGCCTCGGCGTAGGGCACGAAAGCGCTCGTGCCGTCGAGGCGCCAGCCGGTGGCCGTCGGGGTGGCGGTGATGCCCGTCTCGGTCGGGTCCCACTGGCCGTGTGGGCCGGCGCCGGCGTAGGTCATGATCCGCTCGCCGGCCGCGATCGGGCCGAGGTGGGCGTCGCGCTGCTCGCCGGTCCCGAAGCGTGTGATCGGCCGGGCGCACGACACGGTGGTCGCCACGAACGGGCTCGGCAGCTGGACGCGCCCCATCTGCTCGATGACGAGGCAGAGGTCGAGGAACCCCGCCCCCGCGCCCCCGTGGTCCTCAGGCAGCGCCAGCCCGGTCCAGCCGAGCCCGACCATCTCCTTCCACAGCTCGTCCGAGTACCCGGCCGGGTCCTTGGCCATCGCGCGGACATGGGACGCAGGGCAGCGCGCCTCGAGCAGCTCACGCGCCGTGTCGGCGATGAGCTGCTGTTCGTCGGTGAGCGTGAGGTCCATGGGGCCTCGTCGGTCGGGACGTCAGTCGCGGGGCGGGATCTTGTCCGAGCGGACCCACACGCCGGGGCGCTGCTCCCAGAACAGCTGCACCAGGACGCCGCCGGTCTGCTTGGGGTGGAGGAACGCATCCTTCCACGCGGCGCCGTCGGTCGTGCCCTCGTTGGACCCGAACGGCTCGATCTCGTGCTGCTCGCACGCCTGCATCGCGGCGTCCCAGTCCGCCACCTCCATCGTGACGTGGTGGGCGTCCGGCCCGCTGCGGTCGAGGAAGCGTTCGATGAACGAGTCCTCCCCGCGCGGCATGATGACCTCCCAGCACATGCGCGACCCGGGGATGTTGAGCACCAGGTCGGCCATGTCCGGGTGTTCGTCGGCCGGGGTGCGCCACACCTGCACGAAGCCGGCCAGCTCGCGGTACCACCACGCCAGCTCGTCGCGGTTGCGGAAGGCCTGGCACACGTGGTCGATGGCGACCACGCCGAGTGTGGCCTCGGTCGTGGTCGACGGGTCGGGTGCGGCGGCCGGCGCCTTCGGATCGTCACCGCAGATCGTGTGGTCGCCGGGGCCGTTGATCCGGAACCGCACGCCGGCGCCCGCCTCCGGCGGCGACAGCGCGGCCTCGACCCAGCCGTCGGCCTCGGCGGAGGGCTTGATCCCGGACTCGTCGAGCTCGCGCAGAGCCATGTCGAGGTCGGGCACCTCGACGGCGACGTGGTGCAGGCCCGGGCGACCACCGCGGTCGTCCAGGAAGTCCTGGAGCGGTGAATCCGACCCGGCCGGAGCCAGCACCTCCCAGTGCTCGCCCGGCGCCACGGCGAGACGCGCGCCGCGACAGCCCTCGTCGGGCGCATCCCAGCGGCGCACGAGCGTGAAGCCGAACAGGCCGGTGAGCAGCCCGACCTGCGCTTCGAGGTCGGGCACGACCTGGCTGACGTGGTCGACTCGGTAGATGTCCAACATGTGCGACCTCCCTGGGTCGGCGTCGTGGCAGCTGCGGTGTCAGCTCGGGTGGGGCTCGATCCAGTCGTAGCCGGCGTTGACGAGCTCCTTGACGAGGCGCAGGTTGTAGCGGTTCATCGCGCCGATCCGGCGGCCGAGCTCGGCCACCTCCGCGTCCCACTCGTCGGACGAGAACACGTTGTTGACCAGCCCGAGCTCGAGCGCCCGGTCGGCCGGGACGCGGATCCCGGTGAACAGCAGCTCCTTGGCGCGGGCCTTGCCGATGCGCTCGGGGAGCCGCTTGACGCCGCCCCAGCCCGGGGCGCTGCCGCCGAACTCGGGCTGGTCGGGGTCGCCGTCCTCGGTCGCCTTCGGCCGGTACGGCGGCTCGGCCGACAGGGTGATCTCGACCAGCCCGAGCTTCGCGTCGTCGCGGGCGACGATGAAGTCGGCGCCCAGCGCGACCTCGAGCCCGCCCCCGAGGGCGTAGCCGTGCACCGCCGCGACGACCGGGATGCTCAGCGACTCCATCATCGCGAAGGTCTTCTCGCCCATGCGGCCCTGCTCGATGCGGTCCTTCTTGGTCAGCTGCTCGGACCAGTCGAGGTCCATGCCGGCGCAGAACGCCTTCTCGCCGGCGCCGCGCAGCACGACCACGTGCACGTCGTCCCGCTGGTCGAGCTCGGTGAACACCTCGCGCAGCTCGGTGAGCATCTGCGGGTTGACCGCGTTCAGCTTGTCCGGCCGGTTGAGGGTGAGGTTGGCGACGCGGTCGTCGTCGACCTTCAGTTCCAGGGTCTCCATGGTGTCCCTTCGGTACGTCAGGCGGCTGGGTGTCGGCGGGCCGTGATGCGGTCCCGCCGGGGCGTCATTCGCGCGGGAGCCCGAGCCCCCTGGTGGCGATGACGTTGCGCTGGATCTCGGACGTGCCCGCGAGGAAGGTCGCGGCGACCGAGTCGAAGACGAGGTGGCTGAAGGCTGCGTCCATCGGGGCGTCGTGGCGCTGCCACAGCCGGGACGACGGCCCGAAGACGCGGGCGCCGGTCCGCGCCAGCCGTTGGTGCAGCTCGGCGCTGAACAGCTGGTTGGCCGAGGCCTCGTAGCCGGGGACCTCGCCGGACGCCTGCACCGACACGGTGTAGCGCGCGAGGTTGTACAGGACCCGGACCTCGGTGTAGCGCTGGGCGATCTCGTGGCGCAGCGCCTGGCCCCAGTCGCTGCGCAGGTGGCGAGAGCCCTCGTCGCTGTTGACGTAGGCGACGAGGTCGCGCAGGGCCTGCTCGTACTTGATGGTGGCGCCGATGCCGGCACGCTCGAAGGTCAGGGTGGTCATCGCCGCGTACCACCCGCGGTTCTCCTCGCCGACGCGGTTGTCGACCGGGACGTGGACGTCCTCGAGGAAGATCTCGCCGAACGGCGCGTCGCCGCGCAGGTCGGTGATGGGCCGGACGGTCACCCCTGGGGTGTCGAGATCGATCAGCAGCAGCGTCAGCCCGCGGTGCTTCTTCGGGGCATCGGGATCGGTGCGCGCGAGCACGAACGCCCAGTCGGCGAACTGGGCCAGCGACGTCCACACCTTCTGTCCGTTGACGACGTAGTGGTCGCCGTCGCGCACGGCGCGTGTGCGCAGCGACGCGAGGTCCGAGCCGGCCTCGGGCTCCGAGAACCCCTGGGCCCACAGGCGCTCGCCGCGGGCGATCGGCGGCAGGTGCTCGGCCTTCTGCTCCTCGCTGCCGTGCTCGAGCAGGGTCGGGCCGAGCAGGAACACCCCGATACCGTTCACGCTCGGCACGCGGGCGCGCATCATCTCCTCCTGGAGGACGAACTCCTCCATCGGGGTCAGCCCGGCGCCGCCGTACTCGGTCGGCCAGTGCGGTGCGACCCAGCCCCGCTCGGCCAGTGCCTGCGCCCACCGTCGTGCCGCCTCGGCCCGCGCCGGATCCTCGGACTTGACGTCCTCGGCCCAGTTGTAGCCCCAGATGTCCTCGGGCTCGAGGCTCTGCTCGCGGTCGGTGTCCGGCTCGTAGTCCGCGGGGAAACGCTCCTCGATGAAGGCGCGCACCTCCTCACGGAAGGCGGCCTGCTCGGGGGTGTCGGCCCAGTTCATGCGGACGCCCTCCCTGCGGCGGCGTGGGCCGGGCCGGCGCTGCCGCCGGCTTCGCGGTCCCACGTCGCGGCGGTGAGCCCGTGGTCGCCGAGGGCGCGCAGTTCGTGCTTGGCGATCTTGCCGGTCGGGGTCCGGGGCAGCTCGGGCACGATCTCGACGTAGCGGGGCACCATGAACTCGGGCAACCGTTCCCGGCAGAAGCGCACGAGCTCACCCGGATCCGGATCGGCGCCGGCCTGGGCCACGACCGCGACCTTGACGTCCTCCTCCTCGAGCTCCGACGGCACACCGATGGCGGCCGACTCGAGCACGTCGGGGTGGAGGTTGAGCTCCTGCTCGAGGTCGAAGGCCGAGATGTTCTCGCCGCGCCGGCGGATCGCGTCCTTCAACCGGTCGAGGAAGTAGAAGTAGCCGTCCTCGTCGCGGTAGAGCTGGTCGCCGGTGTGGAACCACTGGTTGCGGAACACCCGCGTCGTGTGCTCCCAGTAGCCGTAGTAGCCGGTCGTCAGCACGTACGGCTGCCGCGGGCGGATGACCAGCTCCCCCGCCACGCCGGGCTCGACCTCGCGGTCGTGGTCATCAACCACCCGGACCTCGAAGCGGTCCGAGTTCTCCTGCCCGCACGATCCGGTGCGCCAGCGGCCATAGGGGCTGGCGGTGGGGATGCCGGCCTCGGTGCTCGTGTAGGTCTCGACCGTGTGGGCGCCGAAGCGGTCGTAGAACTGCTGGTCGAGCGACGACTTGCCCATGTAGAAGGTCTCGAGCGGATGGTCGCGGTCGTCGGGTCGCGCCGGCTGGTTCAGCAGGATCGGGATCATCGAGATGACCCCGAGGGCGACGTTGGCGCCGAACGTGCGGACGTCCTCCCAGAAGCCGGAGGCGCTGAACCGCTCGGTCAGCACGATCGGTGAGCCTGCCAGCAGGGCGGCCATCGCACCGTCCCACAGGCCCGCGGCGTGGAACAGCGGCAGTGGGCAGTAGTAGGTGCTGTTCCACCCGTCGAGGTAGGTCAGCGAGTCGATCGCGCAGGTCAGGGCCAGCGCGTGCGGGACCATGACGCCCTTGGCCGGGCCGGTCGTCCCCGAGGTGTACATCACCGCCTGGAGGTCGCTGAAGGCGACGTCGACGCGGGGGTCGGTATCGCCGTGGTCGAGCAGTCGTCTCAGCGCCGTCGTCGACGGTCCGAGCCGGTCGAGCGCGGGGTCGGGACGGCCGTCGGTGCGGACCACCAGCCGTGTCAGCGCCGGCACGCGATCGATGATCGGGGGCAGACGGTCGGTGAGCGCCTCGTCGACGACGAACACCGAGCTGTCCGAGGTGGCCAGGACGTGCGCCAGGACCGAGCCCCGGTAGGCGGTGTTCACCGGCACCGCGACGACACCGAGCTTGGCGAGCCCGAACACGACCGCGAGGAAGTCCGGCCCGTTCGGCAGCATCACCGCCACGTGGTCGCCGGGCTCGACGCCGAGCGCGGCCAGCCCCTGGGCCGTCCGATTGGCCAGGTCGTCGACCTCGCCGAAGGTCAAGTCACCGTCCTGGCAGCGGAGGAACACCTCCGTCTCGTGCGTCGCCGCTCGCGTCCGCAGGATCTCGCCGAGGACGAGGTCCTCGAGCCGGTGCTGGCGCAGCCGCTCGCCGATCGCGCCACGGGACCGGTGGCGGCGAGATCCTGACGGGTCGGAGACGGCGCCGGTCATGCACTCCTAACGTTCGGTCGACATCGCCCCTCGGCCGCCGTGAAACGTGCGGCCGGGCTTTGATCCGACCCTAGGGTCCGTTCGCTCGAAGTTCCAGCTGAGCGGCCACTGGCCCCTCGGACCACGTCCGTCCGACCTCGCACGTGGTGTGAGCATCGCGCACGGGGGGATGTCCTGCGGACAACTCGGGACGTGGTCGCGACGCTCGATTAGCGTCGCCGCGAGCTCGGCGTGGGCGCCGAGCGCCGACCCTGCGAACGAGCGCTCGAACGGGGGCAGCTCCATGAACCTTCAACCCAGCCGCACCGTCCCCGCCCGCCACCGTCGCCTTGCCGGACAGCGGGGCGAGGGCGTCATCTCCGCTGCGATCGCAGTGCTCATCATGGCCTTCATCGGTGTGGCCATGTGGGTCGCGTTCAGCGGCACCTTCGACCGTGCCGCCGAGCGGACCGACGACCTCGTCGACGAGATCGGCAACGGCTGAGCGGGCCGGCTCGGAGGGAACGGGAGCGTGGACGCCGTCGAGAGCGGCTCCGGGCCGATCTCGACCGTGTTCGGGGTCGCGATCCTGCTCGGCTTCCTGCTGCTCGCCACACAGGTCTTCGTCCACCTGTACGCCACCTCCACCGTCACGACGGTCGCCTTCGAGACCGCGCGCCACGCCGCGGCCGAGGGCGGAGGCGGCTGCCCGGGGACCGCGGACCGGGCGCGTTCCCTGCTCGGCGGGTACGGCCAGCGGCCGCAGGTCGAGGTCGCCTGCACGGACGACGGCGAGCAGCTGTCGGTCACGATCACGGGCCCGACGCCGGCCCAGCTGGTGCAGGCGTTCGGCACCCGGCTGTTCGAGCGCGGGATCGAGCGCACCGCCACCGTGCGGATCGAGCGGCTGCGATGAGTCGCGACTGGACCGACGAGCAGGGCCTGGCGGCCGGCGCCGAGGCGCTGCTCTTCGGTGTCCTGATCTTCGTGCTCGGCACGCTGCTGTTCGTGAACACCTGGGCGGTCATCGATACGAAGATGGCCACCTCGACGGCGGCCCGGGAGGGGGTGCGGGCGGCCGTCGAGACCCCGCACGGCGGTGACCCCGCCGAGCACGCGGCCGCGGCGGCCGGCGCCGCGCTGGCCGCCCACGGCCTCGACCCCGCCCACGCGGTGCTCGAGCCGTCGGGCACCTGGACCGCCGGACTCGAGCGCTGTGGGGAGGTCGCGCTCACGGTCCGCTACCACGTCCCGGTCGTGGCCTTGCCGGTGATCGAGCGGCGCTCGGTCGGCTTCGACGTGGCCGGCCGGCATCGTGAGATCGTCGACCCCTACCGCAGCGGCCTCCCGCTCGGGGGCGCGTGTGACCACTGAGCGGCGGCGCCGGCTGTGGGGCGGAGGCGAGGAGGGCAGCACGCTGCTGCTGATGCCGGCCGCAGTGCTCGTGCTGGTGGTCCTGGCCGGGATCGCCGTGGACGCGGCCACGGTCTTCCTCGGCCAGCAGCGGCTGTCGCAGGTGGCGGCCGGACTGGCCAACGATGCGATCGCCGCGGTGGACGAGGCCGCCTTCTACGAGCGCGGCGAGATCGAGGTCGTCCAGGCCCGCGTCGAGCAGCGCCGCGACGTCGTGCTGGCCGGGTTGGCCGAGGACACCTCCCTCCACGAGGTGGCATGCGAGGTCACCGCCGGTATCGAGGTGGCGACGGTCGCCTGTGCTGGGCGCGCGGAGCCGATCTTCGGCCGCGCGCTCCCGGGCACGCCGGGCTTCTACGACCTCTTCGCGGTCGAGACCGCGCGTGCGGCCCAGGACTGAGCCCCGAGTAGCCTTTGGCGTCGCACTCCCGCTCCGGCAGTCGGAAGGCGCGCCGGCCGTGACATCACGACACCGTCGCCTGCTCGCGCTGGCGGTTCCGGCCATCGGCACGCTGATCGCCGACCCGCTGATGGGGTTGGTGGACACGGCCGTGGTCGGACGGCTCGGCGCGGCGCAGCTCGGTGCGCTGGGGCTGGCGGTGTCCGTGCTCGCCGCGCTGTCGTGGATCTTCAACTTCCTCGTGTTCGGCACGACCTCGACCGTGGCGCGGGCGGTCGGCGCCGGTGACCGCGAGGCGGCGGGCCGGCGCGTGAGCCACGCCGGTCAGGTCGCGCTCGTGCTCGGGCTGGTGGTCGGGACGGTGCTCCTGGTGCTCGCTCCGGTCCTGCTGCGCGGCCTGGGCGCCGTGGACGAGCTGATCGACCCCGGCGTCGCGTACCTGCGGATCCGCGCGGTCGGGGTGCCGTTCCTGCTGCTCGCGTTCGTCGGGCACGGGGCCTTCCGGGGCGTCTCCGACACCCGGACGCCGCTCGGCATCGTCGTGGCGGCCAACGTCGTCAACGCGGCGCTGACCGTGGGCCTGGTGTTCGGCGCCGGCCTCGGCATCGCCGGCGCTGCGTGGGCGACCGTGGCCGCCGAGATCCTCACGGTCGTCGCCTTCGCAGCCCTGCTGCGCCGCACCGGGTTGCCGCTGGCCGGCCACGGCCGGCCCGGTCGCCGCCACCTCGCCGCACTCGTGGTCGTCAGCCGGGACCTGTTCCTGCGGACGGGCGGCCTCCTGCTCGGCCTGCTCGCCATCACCGCGGCCGCGGCCCGGACGGGGGCGGTCACCGCCGCCGGCCACCAGGTGCTCTACCAGACCTTCATCCTGGTGTCGTACCTGATGGACGGCTTTGCGATCGCGGCCCAGGCGATGGTCGGGACGGCGCTCGGCGCCGGCGACGAGGACGAGGCGCGCGCACTCGGGCGCGACCTGTCGCGCTGGGGGATCGCGGGCGGCGCGGTCGTCGGCCTCGTCCTGCTCGCGCTCACGCCGGTGGTGCCGCGGCTGCTGACCGACGATCCCGCGGTGCTGGCGGTCGTGGCGACCACGTGGTGGTTCGCGTCGCTGGGCCACCTCGTCAACGGGCCGGTGTTCGCGCTCGACGGGGTGCTCATGGGCGCCGAGGACTTCGCCTACCTGCGCACGTGGACGGTCCTGGCCGCCGTCGTCGGCGGCGTCGGTGGCCAGCTGGTCGCCAGCTTCGGCGGAGGGCTGTTCGGCCTGTGGGTCGCGGTCCAGGCGATGATGCTCGTCCGGCTCGTGTCCCTGGTCGTCCGCGTCCGTGGACACGCCTGGGCCCAGACCGGCACGGGCCTCGTGACGGAGCGGTGACGCCGGCCACAGGTACGATCTATAATCGTCGATGAACGATCAATATCTGTGTCCGTGCCGACGGGTGAGGTCCTGCCGTGCTCGATCGTGACACCGCCGAGACGTACGCGAGCTGGTTTCGGTGCCTGGCCGACCCGACCCGGTTGCAGCTCCTGCACCTGCTCGCGACCAGCGACGGTCCGCGCACGGTGGGTGAGCTCGTCCGGGACCTCGGCGTCGGCCAGTCGACGGTGTCCGCCCACCTGCGCCGGCTGGCCGACCTCGAGTTCGTGTGGGTCGAGCCGGTCGGGACCGCCACGCAGGTCCGCATCAACGACGATTGTCTGACCGCCTTCCCCACCGCCGCCGACGTCGTCATGGGCCGCCTGCCGGTCCCCGCGGGGGCCGACCCGCGGTCGGCGGCGCCTTGGCGGGCCGCGGACGAGCGGTGACGAGCCGTGTCGCGGAGATCGCCCTCGACGCGGCGATCCTGCTCGCCGAGCTCGCGGTCCTGCTGGTCCTGGTCGCCGCCGCGATCGCCGTGCTCGCTCGCCGCGTCGGGATCGGACGGCTGCAACGGTGGCTGGGCGGGGGCCGCCTGGCGGGCGCGCTCAAGGGCATGGCGCTCGGCTTCGCCACACCGTTCTGCACCTACTCGGCGATCCCCGTCTTCGTCGGCATGGTCGACGCGAGGATCCGTACCGCGACCGTCGCCGGGTTCCTGCTCGCCGCCCCGGTGCTCGACCCGATCGTGCTGGCGGTGCTCGTGCTGCTGTTCGGCTGGCCGGCGGCGGCCGCCTACACCGTCGCCACCTTCGCCACGGTGCTGGTGCTCGCCCTCGTCGCGGACGTTGCACGGGCCGGACGGTGGCTGCGACCGGCCGCCCGGCTGCGGCCGGTCGCGGTCGGCGCGGAGGACGGCGCAGCCGGTGCCGCGCCGACGGGCAGTGTCTGCGCGCCGGACCCGTTCACCGACCAGACGCCGTGGCGGGGCTGGCGCCCCGAGTCCGGCGCCGCGGTGGCCTACGCCCTCGGGCTGGCGCGCGGCCTCGCCCTGCCGATGGTGGCCGCGGTCGTGGCCGCCGCGCTCATCCTCGGGTTCGTCCCCGACGACCTGCTGGCCCGGGTCGCGGGTCCGGACCAGCCGTTCGCGGTCCCGGTGGCGGCGCTGATCGGGGCGCCGTTCTACGTCGCCACGGAGGCGTTCCTCCCGATCGCGTCCGCGTTGCATGCCAGCGGCATGGGCGTCGGGGCCGTCTTCGCGCTCGTCATCTCGGCCGCCGGGGTCAACCTGCCCGAGCTCGGGTTGCTGTCCCGGCTGATGGCGCCGCGCCTGCTCGCGACCTACACCCTCGCGGTCCTCGCCCTCGCGGTCGCCGCCGGCTACCTCGCGCCCGTGCTGCTGTGACGCGGTGTCAGACGCGCTCGTCGTCGGGCAGCGCCTCGATGCGCCGGCGCAGCGCGTCGGCGACCTCGTGGACGAAGCGGTGGGCGGTCGCGTCGGCGAGTCGGTGGAGCACGACCCTGTCCGCGCCGGCGCCGAGCGCGCCGAGCGGCGGCTCATAGGACCCGGTGAGCGTCACCTGGGTCAGCGGCGGGTCGAAGGTCACCGCCGCCACCTCGAGGTCGGCGGTCATCTCGGGGAACAGCAGCCGGCCCTTCTCCGCGTGCCAGGTCAGCGGCACGACGCTCCGGGTGACCTCGCGCGGGTCGAAGTCGCCGAACTCGATGACCACGTCCTTGCCGACCTCGAAGCCGCCGACCTCGACCTTGAGCGTCCGCGACAGCGTGCCCGCCTGATGGGCCGCATCGTCCGTCGCGTTCTGGAGCACGCCCGACGCGTCCTCAGCCAGCACCCGGGTGACGAGGTCGAACGTCGCCTCGACGTAGGCGTAGCAGTGCAGCTCGCGTGCCACGGCGTCCGACTCCTTCGGCCGTCCGCCGGCCACGGTAGCGCCGGCGGGCTCGCGGGCCACCCGGTCCGTCAGCGCACGAACGTGGCGACGACCTCGACGTGATGGGTCATCGGGAACAGGTCCAGCGGGACGGCCCGGGTCAGCCGGTAGCCGTGCTCGACCAGCGTGTTCGTGTCGCGTGCGAGGGCCGCGACGTCGCAGGCCACGTAGACAATGCTGGCCGGCTCGAGGGCGGCGAGGTCCGCGACGACGTCGACGCCCGCGCCCGTCCGCGGCGGGTCGAGGACGACCACGTCCGGCGGCTCCAGTGCCGGGTCGCCACCGTGGGCCCGGTGCACCACCTCGGCGACCGGCTCGGCCAGGACCCGGAGGGTGACGCCGGCCGCGTCGGCGTTGGCGCGTGCGTGTGCGGCCGACGCGGGGTGGCCCTCGACGGCGACGACGTCGGCGCCGGCCGCGGCCAGGGGGAGCGACAGCAGGCCGACGCCGGCGTACAGGTCCCACACCAGCGCACCGCCGACGTCACCGCACGCGTGCAGGACCGCGTCGACCAGGGCCTGCGCGCCGGCGGGGCTGACCTGGAAGAACGACGCGGCGTCGAAGCGGTAGGTCAGGCCCGCGACCTGTTCGGCGAGCTCGCCCGTGCCCCGCATCGGCACCGACGACCCGTCGGGTTGGGCCAGCAGCAGGTCGAAGTCGCCGTCGGGGAGCTCCAACCCGCCGTCACCGGGCGTCAGAACGGCCGCGGCGGTCCCGGTCGACGCCTGCGCCCGGACGGTCACCTCGCGGGCCCCGGTGGCGTCCCCGACGTCGTCGCGGACACGCTGGGCGGCGTCGCTCAGCACGAGGCACCGGTCGACCGGGACGACGTCGTTGCTGCCGGCGCGATGGAAGCCGAGCCGACCGTCGGCGGCGGCGTGCAGCTGCGCATGGCTGCGGTAGCCGGTGTCGGGTCCGACCGCCCGGCAGGGCTCGACCGGTGCGTCCTCGACGCCCCCGAGCCGTGCCAGCTGCTCCCGGACGACTCGGGTCTTGAGCCGGCGCTGCGCCTCGGGGGCGACGTGCTGGAGGTTGCACCCGCCGCAGTCGGGCACGAACGGGCACGGGGGGACGACGCGGTCCGGGCTGGCCTCGACCACCTCGACGAGCTCGGCCCGGGCCCACCGCTTGCGGTCGTCGACGACACGGACCACCACACGTTCACCCGGCACGGTGCCCGGCACGAACACGGCCTTGCCCTCGATGCGTGTGACGCCCTCGCCGCCGTGGGTGAAACCGTCGATATGGGCCTCGACCGGCTCGCGCGGCAGCGGTGGGCGGCCCCGGCGTGGCCCGGCCGGCGTCATGAGCTGCCACCGCCCGGATCGACGTCCAGCGCGTCGATTGCTGTGAGCACGAGGTCGAGGTGGGCGATGCCACGCTCGGCGTAGGCAGCGGCGGCGTCCGCGCTCGTGGCCTCCGCGGTGAGCAGCGCCCAGGCCAGCGCCCGTGTGCCGTCGCCCGGCAGCTCGAGCACGGCGCGCTCGAGCTCCTCCAGCGCAGCCCCGGGGCGGGCTGTCGTGCGGACCAGCTCGACCATGCCGGCGGCGTCGCGCTGCCAGGCTCCGAGATCGCCGGCGATCGGCTCGCTGAGCGTGTCCGCCACCCGTCGGCCGAGGTCGCCGGCCTCGCGCGCCACCGTCAGCGTCGTCGTGAGGCGATCGCCCCCGGCCGCGGCGTCCCCGCGCTCGACCGACTCGGACGGGAACAGCGGCTCGAGGTCGGAGGGTGAGCGCTGCGCCAGCTCCGGATCGTCGATCAGCAGGGCGACGGCCTCGTCACCGGCCGCGCGAGCGGCGGCCAGGTCATTCGCCTCGCCGGCGGCGACGAGCCGGTCACGCGCCGCCACCACGGTGGCGGTGAGCGACTCGAGCTCGGTGAGCAGCGCCTCCCGCCCCGGGCGCAGCACCTCGGCCTCGACGGGCGCGTCCGACGCCTCCGGCTCCGGGTCACCGGGCAGCGCCGGCTCCGCGCACGCCGCCAGGACGGCAGCGAGCACGACCGCGACCTCGGCGATGCGGGCTCTCATGCCTGCCATCCTCCCGCACGGTGGTAGCGGAGCGCCACCCAGCCGTCGCGTTCACGGACCTCGGCGACCTCGAGCGAGGCCGTCGCGAAGGCCTCCTCGACCGCAGGTCGCCGGTCGGCCCCGATGCCGCTGACGATGAGCGTGCCACGCGTGGCCCCCGCGAGCCGGTCCGCCAGTGACATCAGGACCTCGGTCGACAGGTTGGCGACCACCGCGTCCGCCGGGCCGGGGAGCGCCTCGACGCTGCCCACCGCGACCTCGACGTCCACGCGGTTGCGGACCGCGTTGGCGCGGGCGACCTCGACCGCGTCGGCGTCGATGTCGACGGCGAACGAGCGGGCGCCCCGCCGCGCCGCCGCGATGGCCAGGACGCCGGTGCCGCAGCCGATGTCGGCGACGACCCGGCCGTCGAGGGTGAGCTCG
>CAZSQF010000035.1:0-16851 GCA_964608935.1 uncultured Actinomycetota bacterium
CGGGCCATGACGCGCGCGACCTGGGTGAAGCGGTCGACGTGCTGGAGGTCGACCGTCGTGACGACCCCGACCGGCCGCTGGTCCTCGACCACGACCGCCGCCCCGTGGGAGCGCTTCGGCAGGAGGTTCAGCGCGTCACCGACGGTCGCGGTCGGGGTCAGGGTGATCGGTGTCTCGAACACCGGATGGCGGGACTTCACCCAGGAGGTGACGTCCTCGACGATGTCGAGCGGGATGTCCTGCGGCACGACGGCGAGGCCCCCCCGGCGTGCCAGCGTCTCGGCCATCCGCCGGCCCGACACGGCGGTCATGTTGGCCGCGACCAACGGAATGGTCGTGCCCGAGCCGTCCACCGTGCGCAAGTCGACGTCCAGGCGTGATGCCACCCCCGATCGTGTCGGGGTGAGGAAGACGTCGTCGTAGGTCAGGTCGTGCGGGGGTGCGTGGCCCTCGAGGAAACGCACCACGGTCTCCTTGGCTCGGGGCGTACCGACATCGTCGTCGACGGTACCGCGGTGGTCCCGCTACGAGTCCCGCCGGCGCAAGGAGCGCGGGTCACGGGCCGAGCCCGGTGACGGCTGCGGGCCGGCGATCGGACGGGCCGAGGTGACGTCGTTGCCCTGGCACGACCAGCAGTAGTAGACGAGCCGGATACCCGAGGGTGCCCACTGCTCGCCCCGACCCTTCTCCTGCAAGGTCGAGGTCGGGATCCCCTCCACGTCCTCCGACCCGCACAGGCGACAGTGCGGGGTGGTGTCCCGATCCCAGCTGGTGCCGCACCGCTCGCACGTCAGCACGAGCCGGGCAGCGCCGACACTGGTGCGGTCACCCCGGAGGCGTTCGTCCTCGCCGCAGGCGGGACATTCGACCGCGGGCACGAGCACTCCTGACAGCGGGTGCGGGGCATGGGGGGCGCCGAGGAATCGTGTGAACATAGGTCTCCGCGCGTGCAGCGGCCACCCGCGCCTACTACACTTACCTCAATGACTATTGACCTTTCGTGGGCGCGACGAGCGGCCGTCCACCGGGCCTTGGGCGAGCCGCATCGGCTCGCCATCGTCGATGCGCTGCTCTTGTCCGACCGGACGCCGAGTGAGCTGGCCGCGCTGACTGGCCTCGCGTCCAACCATGTCGCCTTCCATCTGGGTGTCCTCGAGGACGCCGAGGTGGTGCGGCGCACGCCGAGCGAGGGTGACGCGCGTCGCCGGTATGCGCGGCTGGACCGCGACGCCCTGGCCGCGCTGGCTCCGACCGCCCCGCTCCGTGCCGTCCGGAACGTGCTGTTCGTGTGCACCCGCAACTCGGCCCGGTCGCAGCTTGCCGCGGCCCTGTGGGAGCGACGGACCGGACGTCGGGCCGAGTCGGCGGGAAACGCGCCGGCGACCGAGGTCCATCCCCTTGCGGTCGCGGTTGCCCGGTCGTTCGGGTTGGACCTCGATGGCCGGGTCCCGCGTGGCTACGACGAGGTGAGCGACGACCCCGATCTGGTCGTCTCGGTCTGCGATCGGGCGCGCGAAGCGGGGGTGCCGGTTCATGCGCCGACACTGCACTGGTCGGTCCCCGACCCGGTCGACGGGACGCGTGACGACTTCGAGGCGGCCTTCCGCGAGCTGTCGAACCGCATCGACGTGCTGGCGGTCAGCGTGACCGAGGCGGCGTGATGGACGCGATCGGGTGGAAGGAGCAGTGGCGGCGCCTGACCGCGGAGGGGGTCGGCACCGCGGCGCTGCTCGCCGCGATCGTCGGGTCGGGGATCGTCACGGGGCAGGACGGGGCGGCGTCGGCGCAGCTGTTCCAGCATGCGATCACGGTCGGCCTGGCGCTGGCTGCGCTGATCCTCGCCCTCGGTCCGGTCTCGGGCGCCCACTTCAACCCCGCCGTGACCATCGTCGACGCCTGGTTCCAGGGGTTGCCGTGGCCGCGAGCGATCGCCTACATCGCGGCCCAGCTCACGGGCGCGGTTGCCGGCACCGTCTTCACCAACGCCACCTTCGGTCGAGCGGCGATCGAGGTGGCGACGACGGCTCGTGACGGGGGCGGTCTCGTCGCCGCCGAGGCCGCGGCCACCGCCGGCCTGATCGTCGTGATCTTCGGCATGATCCGCTCCGGTGGGGGCCGCGCCGTGGGCGGCGCGGTCGGCGCTTACATCGCCGCCGCGATCTATTTCACGGCGTCCGCGTCCTTCGCCAATCCCGCGGTCACCGTGGCGCGGATGCTGTCGGACACCTACACCGGCATCCGGCCCGCCGATGCTCCCGGCTTCGTCCTCGGCCAGCTCGCGGGCGTCGTCGCCGCCGCCCTGGTGGTGCGGTGGCTGTTCGCCCCGGCTCCGAGCGAGGCGGCCGAGGTGGTCGTCCCGCACGGGGACCCGCCACCCGCCACTGAAGACCGGGACACACAGACCGAGGTCCCCACCGCCGCCGAACTGGAAGGCCACTGATGTCCGACAAGCCGACGGTCCTGTTCCTGTGCGTGCACAACGCCGGCCGCTCCCAGATGGCGGCCGGCCTGCTCCGCCACCTCGCCGCGGATCGGGTCGAGGTCCGCTCCGGAGGGTCCGAGCCCGCAGCGACCACGAATCCTGCCGCCATCGAGGCCATGGCCGAGCGCGGCATCGACATCTCCGACCAGTCGCCCAAGCCCTGGACCGACGAGACCCTCGGCATGGCCGACGTGATCGTGACGATGGGGTGTGGGGACACGTGTCCGGTGCTGCCCGGCAAGCGCTACCTCGACTGGGAGCTCGAGGATCCTGCCGGCAAGGACGTCGAGGTCGTCCGCGCGATCCGCGACGACATCGAGCGGCGCGTCCGCGAGCTCATGGCCGATCTCGGTGTCGAGCCGGTGAACGGCTGACGTGCGCACGGCCCGTCGACGGGCGCCGCGCCATTCCCTACCCGCGCTCCGGATCGCGCGGCGCGTCCGGCAGGGGACCGAACAGCGTGAGCTGAAGCCCGTCAGGGGCGTCGAGGCGGGAGTTCCACGAGCCCCACGGCGTGTGGGTCGGCGGGGCGAGCAGCTCCGCCCCCGCGGCGTGGACCCGGTCGGTCGTGGCGTCGACATCCTCGACGCGGAACGCGACACGCAGGTGCCCGGCGACGCGGCGTCCGACCTCCACCTCGTCGACGTGGGCCGCGTGGGTGGGGTCCGTCAGCTCGATCGTGGCCCGGCCGGCGTCGAGCAGCACGACCCGCCCCGGCCCGGGGAAGACCGCGATCTCGTGCAGGCCGAGCGTGTCGCGGTAGAGATGGAGCGCCTGCTCGAAGTCGTCCACGGTCACGACCAGCCGGAGCTCGGTCACCTCGCCGGTTGACATGCGGTCTCCTTGCCGGTGCGGCGCCGGGTCACGGTCAGGCGGGAACAACGGGGAGCCGGACCTCCACGGTCCGGCCCCTGTCGGGCCCTGGGCTCAGCAGTAGATGGCCGTGAGCACGTTGCCGAGGTCGTGGCCCGCCGCGGCGGCTGCGGTCGTCACGCCGGCAGCCCAACTGCGATCGTGCACGCCTGCCACCTCCCCGTCCCGGACACACTCTAGAGCGGGTGTCGGCAGGGTGAGCGGCCGATCGCTACCGCGAGCGGAGCAGCGTTTCGAGCCCCCAGCTGACCAGTGAGACCACGAGCGCCGCGAGGAAGGTCCACCCGAAGCCGTCGCTCGTGAGGCCGAGGCCGAGCTCGCCGGAGATCCAGATCGCCAGCGCCAGTGCGGCGGCGTTGACGACGAGGAGGAACAGCCCGAGTGTCAGGACGATCAGCGGAAACGACAGGATCGCGAGGACGGGCCGGACGACCGTGTTGACCACGCCCAGGATCACCGCGATCGCGACCAGCGCCAGCGGGTTGTCCCCGACGAACTCGAGGCCGGGCAGGATCGCGATCGCGACCCACAGCGCAGCCGCGTAGACGAGGATCTTGACGACGACGCCCACGGGCTCCTCTCGGATCGGACGAGGTGCACGCTAGCGACCCGTGGCCCGTGAGGTGGGACCGTGCCCCTGTCTGCCGGCCCCCGCCGCCCGAGCGGTAGCGTCCCTCTCGATGGCCACCCGTGCGTCCCTCCCCGTCGATGCCGTCCTGCCGGCCGTTCGCGCTGCGCTGGACGGGCCCGGCACGGCCGTGCTCCAGGCCCCCCCGGGGGCGGGAAAGACGACCCGCGTCCCGCTCGACCTGCTCGAGCACGGCCTCGAGGGTCGGCTGGTGGTGCTCGAGCCGAGGAGGGTCGCCGCGCGCGCGGCGGCGCACCGGCTGGCGGCGCAGCTCGACGAGCCGGTCGGTCGCACGGTGGGGCTGACGACCCGTGACGAACGGCGGACGTCGGGTGCGACCCGCATCGAGGTCGTCACCGAGGGCGTGGTGCTGCGGCGGCTCCAGCGCGACCCGGCGCTCGAGGGCGTCGGCGTCGTCCTGTTCGACGAGTTCCACGAGCGCAACCTCGAGGCGGACCTCGGGCTGGCGTTCGCGCTCGAGTCCCGCGGAGCCCTCCGCGGTGACCTCCGGCTGCTGGTCGCGTCGGCGACGCTCGAGGGCCGGCGCGTCGCCGATCTCCTCGGTGGCGCCCCGGTGGTCGTCGCCGAAGGGCGCGAGCATCCGGTCGACATCGAATATCGCGACCGCCCGACGCCCCGACAGCTCCCGGGCGCCGTGGCCGACGCGGTCGCCGACGCGCTCGCACGCGTTGCAGGCGACGTTCTCGTCTTCCTTCCGGGGGCGGCCGAGATCCGCCGGGTCGCGCGTGAGCTCGGGGAGCGCCCGCCGGGGGGCGACCCGCTCGTGCTGCCCCTCCACGGGGCGCTGCCCGCCGAGGAGCAGGACGCGGCGCTCGCGCCGGCGCCGGCGGGCCGCCGCAAGGTCGTGCTGTCCACCGATGTCGCCGAGAGCAGCCTGACGATCGACGGGGTGCGGGTGGTCGTCGACGCGGGCCTCGCCCGCGAGCCGCGGTTCGACCCGGCCACGGGCATGACGGGGCTGATCACGGTCCCGGCGTCGCAGGCGTCGGCCGAGCAGCGTGCCGGCCGTGCGGGGCGGACCGCGCCCGGGCACGCCCTGCGCTTGTGGCCCGCGCACGAGCACCCGACTCGGGATTTGCACCCGCGGCCCGCCATCGTCACCGACGACCTCACGGCGGCGGCACTGGAGGTCGCGGCCTGGGGAGCCGACGTCGAGGAGCTGGCCCTGCTGGACCAGCCGCCGCCGGCGAGCTGGCGGCGAGCCCGCGAAACCCTGATCGATCTCGGCGCGCTCGATGCCGCGGGACGAGTCACCGAGCACGGCCGGCAGCTCGCCGCCGTGGCGGCGCATCCCCGGCTGGCGCAGGTGGTGGTCCGCGGAGCCGAGCGCGGCCAGGGTGGCCTGGCGTGCGAGCTGGCGGCGGTCCTCGGCGACCGTGACGTACTCATCGCGACGCCGGAGGCACCGTGTGCCGATGCGACGGCACGCGTCCGCCTGCTCCGCGGCGAGCCACCCCCGGCCGGGACGCGTCCACGCCGGGGGGCACTGCACCGGGCACGCCGTGAGGCGCGGCGGCTGGCGCGTGGCGTCGGCGTCGAGCTCGAGGCGGCCGGTCCGGTGGACGGCGGCGGTGCCCTGTTGGCCCTGGGGTGGCCGGAGCGGATCGCGGTGGCGCGCCCCGGCCGGCGCGGCGCCTTTCTGCTGGCCGGGGGCCGGGGGGCGGTCGTCGCGGAGCACGACCTGCTCGCGGGCGAGCCCTGGCTCGCGGTCGCCCACGTCGAACGCGGCGACCAGGAGGCCCGGATCCGGATCGCCGCCCCGGTCGATCCCGACGAGCTCCGCGGGCTGTACGCCGATCGGATCGACGAGGTCCGGGAGGTCGGGTGGCGGGACGGTGACGTCGTGGCCGAGCGTCGGGAGCAGCTCGGCGCCCTCGTGCTGTCCGCCCGTCCGTTGCCCGACGCCGATCCCGACGAGGTGTACGAGGCGCTGTCGGCGGGGCTGCGGCGCGAGGGCCTGGACCTGCTGTCGTGGGGTCGCGAGGCGCGCCAGCTGCAGGCCCGACTCCTGCTGCTGCGGCGCGAGCTCGGCACGGCGTGGCTCGACGTGTCCGACGACGCCCTGCTGGCACGGCTCGACGAGACCGTGGGCGGCTTCCTGGTCGGCGTCCGCCGCCGGGCCGAGCTCGCCACCATCGACGCCGGCGACGTGCTCCGCGCCCAGCTGACGCCGGCGCAGCTGCGCGAGGCCGAGCGCCTGGCCCCGACCCACCTCGAGGTGGCATCGGGGTCGCGCATCCGGATCGACTACACCGCCGATCCAGGGCCGGTCCTCGCCGTCCGGGTCCAGGAGGTGTTCGGGACCGCGACCACCCCGACCGTCGTCGACGGCCGCGTGCGGTTGCGCCTGCACCTGCTGTCGCCGGCGCATCGGCCGGTCCAGGTCACCGACGACCTCGCGGGGTTCTGGGACCGCGCCTACCGCGACGTTCGGGCCGAGCTGCGGGGGCGCTACCCCAAGCACGCCTGGCCCGACGACCCGCGCCGTGCGAGCGCGCGGCGCCGGCCACGTCGGTCCCGGTGACCTCGCGTCAGCATCCGATGTCGTCGAGGCGGCGCCTGACGGCAGCGAGGTAGCCGGCACCGAACAGGCGCACGTGCACGAGCAGGTGGTAGAGCTGCAACGCCGGTCGGCGCTGCGCCCACCCGTGGTCCAGCGGCCACACCTGGTCGTAGCCGGCCGAGAACTCGGCAGGGGCGCCGCCGAACAGATCGAGCATGGCGAGGTCGAGCTCGCGATCTGCCCGGTGCACCGCCGGGTCGATCAGCCACCGCCCGTCGACGATGTTGCCGCTCCACAGGTCGCCATGGACCAGGCTCGGGGCTGCTGCGTGGTCGACCAGCTCGGCCAACGGGCCGTCGCAGGCCCCCTCGAGCCGCCGGCGATCGTCGGCGGGCAGGACGTCGAGGTGGGGGCGGATGCGGTGGTCGACGTAGAAGGTCGGCCAGTCCGCGGTCGGCGGGTTGGGCTGGGGCAGCGGCCCGATGACGTTGTCGCGGATCCACCCGAAGGCGTCGCCGACGTCGCCGTGGACGGTCGCGACCGCGGCGCCGAGGCCGTGCCAGTCCGCAGGCCCCGCCACGAACTCGAGCACCAGCACGCCCGGATCGACCCCCAGCACCGTCGGCACGGGCCCTCCGGCTGCGGCCAGCGCCTCGAGCCCGTCGGCCTCGAGCCGGGCGTCGTAGGAGGTCGCCTTGATCACCACGTGACGGCCGTCGGCGAGGCTTGCCCGCCAGACCTCACCGACGTCGCCGCCCGACAGCGGGGTCGCGTCCGTCACCGCCGGCAGGTCACCGGGGAGCGCCGGCGGCGTCGCCGACCTCAGTGCGGCACCTCGTCGGGTCCGTCGGCGAGGTGCTCCACCACACCGGCGGCGGTGCGCCGGCAGATCTCCACGACCTCGCGGAAGCCGTCCGGGCCCCCGTAGTAGGGGTCGGGGACGTCCGGTCCGCCGCTGGCCGCAGGGTCGAACTCGCGGAACAGTCGGATCGGCGTGCCGGCGTCGACCTGGGCCGCCAGTCGCTCGCAATGGGCCAGGTTCGACCGATCCATGACAAGCACGAGGTCCGCCGCCTCGATGTCCTCGGGTGTGACCTGATGGGCGGTTCCGTCGAGGTGGAGGCCGTCCTCGGCCGCAGCCTCGGCCATGCGCGGGTCGGGTGGGTCACCGACGTGCCATCCGCCGGTTCCGGCCGAGCTGACCTCGATGTCGAGGCCGGTCTGCGCAGCGGCTTCGCGGAGGGCCGCCTCGGCCGTCGGGGAGCGGCAGATGTTCCCGGCGCACACCGCCAGGACGTATCGGGGTCCGGGGTGTGTCATGTGGCCTCCCTCGAGCCGGTCGCGGCTCGTCACGCGTCGCCGGCGTCGCGTCCGAGGACCAGTGTGACGTTCTGCACGTCCGTCGTCTCCTCGAGGTCGGCGGCTCCGGGGGCGTCGCGCGCCACGAGGGCTGCCTCAGCTCGCTGACCGGGAGGATGGCGCACGACGGTCACGTCGCGCACATCCGTGTTGCCGACGTCGAGCACCTGGTAGCCCTGCGCGCGCAGCCGGTCGCTCACGCTCGCGGCCAGCCCCGAGATCCCCGCTCCGTTGAGCACGGTGACACGGACGTCTTCCGGCGCCACGGTGGGCTCGTCGTCTCCCGTGCCGACCTCGTCGAGGATGCTGCCGTCACGAAAGCGTGCGAACAGCGCTTCGGCCTCGGCCTGGCGCACGGTCAGTACGGCGGCGCCCCCGCCCGTGACCCGGGGGTCGGCCGGCACGGTGTGGGTGGTGGCGTCGCCCGCGGCGAGCCCCCGGATGCCGAGCCCGAGGCGGGCCATGGACACCGGGCCGAGGCCGCGGTTCACGCTGATGGCGCCACCGACGTCGTTGGACAACGACCACAGCTCGACCGGGTTGAGCAGGGTGCTGGGCGAGGTGATCTCGTCGGCCAGCGCCTTCAGGAACTGCTGCTGGCGCTCGATGCGGTGCAGGTCGTCGTCGATCTTCCGGACGCGCACGAAGCCGAGCGCGTCCGGCCCGTCGAGCACCTGGCAGCCCGCCGGCAGGTCGATGCCGGCGTCCCGGTCGCTGATCGCGTCGTCGAGGCACAGCTCGACGCCCCCGACCGCGTCGACGATGTCGACGAAGCCGCCGAAGGTGACCCGCACGTAGTGCTGCACGTCGATCCCCGACAGCTGCCGCACGGTGGTCACGAGGCAGCCAGGCCCGTCGATCTGCACCGCGGCGTTGATCCGGCCGACGGTGCCGTCGCAGCGCTCCACCCACAGGTCCCGGGGGAACGCCAGCAGCCCGACCTCGCCGCCCTGGAGCGTCATCACGAAGATCGTGTCGGTGCGTTCGCCGCTCCCGCCGCCTGCGGACAGCTCGCGCCGCTCCTCGGGCGTGAGGTCGTCGCGGCTGTCGGACCCGACGACCAGCACATGCATCGGTTGGGAGCTCGCCGCGAGCCCGTCGACCTCCATCCGCGGGATGCGTGAGCTGACCCAGAACAGCCCGGCGGCGACCACCACCAGCGCCACGAGCAGGACGAGCGCCAGGCCGCGCAGCGGCCGGCGCCGGCGGCCCCGCCCGCGGACGGTCGGTCCCCAGCCGGCGTCCACTTCGGCAGCGGACGGCAGCTGGCCACCACGGCGGCCCTTCTGGCTGGCCACGGCCATCCTCCTCCTGGTCGGCGCGACGGGCGCCCGGCGGGCGTCAGTCTGGCATGCGGTCCCCGGCCCGGGCGAGACGCGAGCGCGCCTGACGGTCGGGGGCCGCGCAGCTACCGTGCGCGGGGCTGACGGTGAGGTGGTGCGTGGACGACTCCGAGGCGCTGCTCGATCTCGTGCGGCGTTCTGTGATCGGTGACACCGAGGCCGTCGAGACGCCGTACGGGGCCCGGCGCGTCGTCTACGCCGACTACACCGCCTCGGGCCGGGCGCTGTCGTTCGTCGAGGACCACATCCGCGAGGTCGTCCTCCCGCTCTATGCCAACACCCACACCGAGTCCTCCGGGACCGGCCGCCAGACGACACGGTTCCGCGAGGACGCCCGCGAGCTGATCCGGGCCGCGTTCGGGGCGACCGACGACCACGCGGTGCTGTTCTGCGGCACCGGATCGACCGGCGCGATCGACCGGATGATCCGGGTGCTGGGCCTCAGGCTACCGATGGAGCTCGACGACCGGTACGGGCTGACGTCGCGCATCCCGCCCGCGGAGCGTCCGGTGGTCTTCATCGGTCCCTATGAGCACCATTCCAACGACCTACCGTGGCGGGAGACCATCGCCGACGTGGTCACCATCCCCGAGGACCACGACGGCCACGTCGATCTCGCAGCCCTCGAGGACGCGCTCGTGGCGCACGCGGACCGGCCGCTGAGGATCGGGTCGTTCTCGGCCGCCACGAACGTGACCGGGATCCTCACCGACACCCGCGCCGTGTCCGTGCTGCTGCATCGCCACGGCGCGCTGTCGTTCTGGGACGGGGCCGCGGCCGCGCCGTACGTGGACATCGCGATGGCGCCGCAGCGGCCGGCGCCGGACGGGGACGCCTCGGAAGCGCCGCTCGACACCAAGGACGCGGTGTTCGTGTCCCCCCACAAGCTCGTCGGCGGGCCCGGCACCCCGGGGCTGCTCATCGCCCGCAAGGCGTTGTTCACCAACGCGGTCCCGTCCGTCCCGGGAGGGGGCACGGTCCAGTACGTCAACTCGATCGAGCACCGCTACCTCGCCGACGTCGAGCATCGTGAGGAGGGCGGCACCCCCGACATCGTCGGTGCCATCCGGGCGGGGCTCGCCTTCCAGCTCAAGCAGGCGGTCGGCGAGGAGGTGATCCGCGACCGGGAGGAGCGGCTCATCCGGCGCGCGATCGAGGCCTGGGCCGCCGAGCCAGGCCTCGAGGTGCTCGGCAATCCCGACGCGGAGCGGCTCTCAATCGTGTCGTTCGTGGTCCGGACACCCTCGTCGGAGGATGCCGGGCAGGGGGCCCGCCGGCTGCACCACGAGTTCGTCGTCGCGCTGCTCAACGACCTGTTCGGCATCCAGGCGCGGGGCGGCTGTTCGTGTGCGGGGCCCTACGGGCACCGGCTGCTCGGCATCGACCTCGACACCTCCCACGCGTTCGAGCAGGCCATCCTCGGCGGGTGCGAAGGTGTCAAGCCCGGCTGGGTGCGGGTCAACTTCACGTGGTTTCTGTCCGACCCGGTGGCGGACTTCATCATCGAGGCCGTCCGGCTCGTGGCGCGCGACGGCTGGCGGCTGCTCGACGACTACGTCCTCGATCCCGCCACGGGCCGTTGGACCCACCGTGAGGGCACCCTCGACCCGCCGATGTCGCTGTTCGACGTGCGCTACCGGGACGGCGAGGTGACGTGGCCGCATCGGCGCCGGCAGGTGCCCGACGTCGAGCTCTCGGACGTCCTCGACGAGGCCCGACGCATCCTCACCGCGGCCCGCCCGCACCCTGCCGACGTGTCCCAGCCGCCGCTCCCGCACGACGCCGAGGCGCTGCGCTGGTTCCCCCTTCCCGGCGAGCGGCTCGCGATCACGCCGTGACGAGGTCCGGGGGCAGGTGGGCCACCCCACTGAACAGCTGGAGGCTGAAGATGTGGTTGCCGGCGATCGTCGCGGAGCGGAGCAGCGTCACCGACGCGTGATCGGACGCGAACCGCTCCCACTCCCATGGCTCGGGCTCCAGGCCGAGCAGATGCCCGAGCACCACCGAGTTCGTGCCGGCGTGCGCGATCATCAGCGTCCGCGGCGCGTCCTCAGGCACGTGCCACAGCCGGTCGTCGACCCGCTCCACCCCGAGCGAGGCCAGCTCCTGCTCGAGCCCGATCGTGACACGCGCGTGGAAGTCGCGGAAGCTCTCGCCGCCCGGCAGACCCTCCCACCAGCTCTCCCGTGGACGGCCGCGCGCGTCACGCAGGACGCGGGCGACCTCCTTGGCCGGTGAGTCCTGCCACTGCTCGGGGGTGCGGATCTCGTGCAGCCACGCACGTTCCTCGGACGACACCGGGCTCAGCTGCGCCAGGATCGGCCGCGCCGTCTCGCGGGCGCGGGTCGCGGTCGACACCAGCACCCGGTCGAAGGACTCCTGGGCGAGCCGCTCGGCGGTCAGCGCGGCCTGCTGCCGTCCCACGTCGGTCAGCCCGGGATCGACCTGGGCGGCCTGGTCCCGGCTCCACTCCGGCTGCGCGTGCCGCACGAGAACGAGTTCCATGCGCGGGGAACGCTATCGCGCCGGCCCACCCGCCGAGTGCGGCGTCAGCGGTCGTAGTCGTCGTCGAGGTCGTCCGTGGGAAGCTCACGGCCGATCTCGTTGGCCAGCCAGTCGAGCGCCTCGTCCGCGGTCACCACGTCCGCTGCGGCCGCGCGCCGCGCAGCGTCGACCCGATCGCGTGCCCATCCGAGGTCGTAATCACCGACCGCGGCCGCCGAGCCGTCCGGTTCGTCGATGCGCTCGCGCAGCTCGAACTCCTCGATGGCGGCCTCGATCGCCGCGACACCCCGTCGGGTTCGAGCGGTGTGCTGACGCTCCACGGGCTCACCTCCTGGTCGGCTGCGGACGATGGTAGGGCGGGGCCCCTACCCCGACCACCGGCGGCTGGTTCAGCGCGGCCGCTCCGGCGCCGCGGCGACGGTGTCGTGCACCTGCTGGCCGGGCGTGAGGCAGCAGTCCGCCGGACAGGCGTCCCAGCTGGGCCCACGCACGCCCCGTGCTCGTTGCGGCGCATCCTGGAGGCGCTCCAGCACCAGCTCCCGGATCATCTCCACGAAGCGCTCGTCGGTGCCGACCGTGCCCGCCCGGACGTAGGGCAGGCCGAGCCGTTGTGCCGTGGCCGCCGCCTCGACGTCGAGGTCGTAGACGACCTCCATGTGGTCCGAGACGAACCCGATCGGCACCACGACGACGCCCGGCACGCCGGCCGTGGCCAGCGACCCGAGATGGTCGCTGATGTCCGGCTCGAGCCACGGCACCACGGCGGGCCCTGACCGCGAGCTGAAGACCAGATCCCAGCCGTGGCCCGGGAAGGCCTCCATCACGAGGCGGCATGCCTCGTAGTGCTGCGCCTCGTAGTCGCAGTGGCGTGACATCGTGCGTGGGATCGAGTGGGTTGTGAAGACGATCCGTGCCCCGGACCGCGCCCCTTCGGGCAGGGCGGCGATCGCGGCACCGACGAGGTCGGTCTGCGGTTCGAGGAAGCCGGGGTGGTTGTAGTAGACCCGCAGCTTGTCGAGCTCGGGCGCGCCGTCGCCGACCTCGGTGCGGGCACGGGCGAGGTCCTCCCGGTACTGCCGGCACCCGGAGTACGACGAGTACGCCGCGGTCACGAAGCAGATCGCGCGACGCACCCCGTCTCCGCGCATGTCGCGCAACGTGTCCGCGAGCAGCGGGTGCCAGTTGCGGTTGCCCCAGTACACCGGCAGCTCGGGGCCCACCGCCGCCAGTCGATGCTCGAGGGCGGCCTTGAGGGCTCGGTTCTGGTCGTTGATCGGCGAGCGTCCGCCGAGCTCGTGATAGTGCTGGCCCACCTCCTCGAGCCGCTCGCGGGGGATGTCGCGTCCCGCGGTCACGCGCTCGAGGAAGGCCAGCACGTCCTCGGGCGCCTCGGGGCCGCCGAAGGACACCAGCAGGATCGCGTCGTAATCGCTCGCCACGGTCGGTCCACCTCCGGGTTGCACGTCGTCGGGCAGGGGTTCGGGGCCGGCGGCCACCGTGGGCGGGTCAGTCGTCCGCCACCCTGCCGAGGGCGCGTTCGATCGACACGTCGTGGCCGGCGGCGTGCCAGGCCGCATCGAACCGGCGCAGCCGCCGCCGGGTCGGCCGGATCCGGACCAGCGCAACCACGGCGGCCAGGATGCCCGGGAGCACGAGCCAGGCCGGCCCGAGGACGAACGCGAGCGCGACCGACAGCAGCACAGGAGCCTCGAGCAACGCGATCTGGAGCCAGAAGCGGACCCGGTAGTCGACCAGCGCGGCCCGGTCGTCGGCCGGGGGCAGGGCAGCGAAGGTCCGATCCACCACCTCGACACCGACGATCGCCGCGACACCGACGGCGGCGACCAGTGCGGCGGGCAACGCCGCCGGAAGGTCCGGCTCCGCGTCGGCGACGACCAGCACCCCGATGGCCACCGCGACCAGTCCGGCGAGGATGGTGGCCCACAGCCGGTGGGTGATACGCAGGAAGCCTGGGTGCTCGGGCATCGCGTTCGGGCCTTCGGCCGGGCGGGCCTGGTGGTGCCCACCGGGTCAGGGGTGCAACTCCTCCAACTGCTGGATCGGCGTCGGCCGCGTCCCGCGCTGGGCCAGCCAGATCCCGACCCCGATCAGGGCACCGCCGGCGAGGGCCGTGAGCCCGAGCCGCTCGCCGAGGACGGCGGCCCCCGCCACGACCGCCACGATGGGGATGAGGTAGGTCACCATCGTGGTGTTGGTGGCGCCGACCCGTGCGATCAGCATGTAGAACAGCAGGAACGCGAGGCCGGTCCCGAACACCCCGAGCGCCAGCATCGCGCCGACGACCGGCAGCGTCAGGGCGGTCGGGTCCGGCAACGGTTCGGCGACGAGCGCCACGGGGACGGTCACCGCTGCGGCCGCCAGCACCTGACCGGTCGCGATCGCCAGCGGGGCGCTGATGCCGGACACGTACCGCTTGGCGTAGACCGCCCCGCACGCATACAGCAGCGTCGCCCCGACGATGGTCAGGATGGCCACGACCCGTCCCGCGTCGTCGAGGTCGGCGGCGACCGTCACCCCGACACCGCTGAGCGCGAGCAGCAGCCCGACGGCACGGGTCGTGGTGATTCGCTCGAGGCCGACGATCGCCGACACGATCAACGTGCTGCTGGGCACGACCGCCATGAGCAGGGCCGCGAGCCCGGACGGGATCGCCTGCTGGGCCCAGGCGACCGCCCCCCACGGCACCGCGTTCGACAGGATCCCGAGCACGAACAGGTGCCGCCACACCCTGCGGGCGCGGGGCAGGGACCGCCCCCGTGCCCGCAGCACCACCAGCAGCACGGCAGCGCCCACCAGCGTGCGTCCGACCACGATCCACAGCGGGGTCAGCCCGTCGAGAGCGACCTTGATGAACAGGAACGAGCAGCCCCACATCGAGGCCAGGACGAGCAGCAGGACGGTGTCGGCCGGCGTGAAGCTGCGGGCAGCGGTGGCGGGTGGCGTGGCCACGGGCGGGTTCCTCTGGGATCACGGCGACGTCGGGCGCGGCCCGGCAGGCTCCGCACGGGCTGGTCCCTCCCGCGGCGCTCGAGGCGCGTCCGCGCGCTCCGGATCGTGCGCGGGGCACGCTACCGCACCGGTGTCCGACCGCCTCACAGCTTGCGGAGATGGACCCGCTCGACCGCGTGGTCGTGGCCCTTCCGCAGGATCAGGTCCGCCCGCGACCGGGTCGGCAGGATGTTGTCGGTGAGGTTGATCCCGTTGATCCGCTGCCAGATGTCGAGCGCCACCTCGTCCGCCTCCGGGTCGGCCAGGGAGGCGTAACGGTGGAAGTACGAGCGGGGGTCCTGGAACGCCGTCGACCGCAGCGTGCGGAAGCGCTCCACGTACCAGCGCACGATGTCGGACTCGTCAGCGTCGACGTAGACCGAGAAATCGAAGAAGTCGGACACGAACAGGCGTGGCTCGCGGCCGTGGCGGCCGGTCTGGAGCACGTTCAGGCCCTCGAGGACGAGGATGTCGGGCTGACGCACCACCACCTTCTCGTCGGGGACCACGTCGTAGGTCAGGTGCGAGTAGACGGGGGCGACCACCTCGGGTTCGCCCGACTTCACGGCCGCCACGAACCGCACCAGTGCCTTGACGTCGTAGGACTCCGGAAAGCCCTTGCGATCCATGAGTCCGCGCCGCTCGAGCTCGGCGTTCGGGAGGAGGAAGCCGTCGGTGGTGACCAGTGCCACCTCGGGATGGTCCGGCCAGCGCGACAGCAGGGCCTGGAGGATGCGGGACGTGGTCGACTTGCCCACCGCGACCGAGCCCGCGATGCCGATGACGAACGGCACCTTGGCGGTCAGCGACCCGAGGAAGGTGTCGGTGGCCCGATGCAGCTCCTGGGTCGCGGCGACGTAGAGGTTGAGCAGCCGCGACAGGGGGAGGTAGACCTCGGCGACCTCGTCGAGCGAGATGTCCTCGTTGATGCCCTTGAGCTGCTCGAGGTCGTCCTGGGTGAGCATGAGCGGGGTCGCGGGCCGCAGCGCCGCCCAGTCCTGTCGCGACAGCTCGACCCACGGCGACGACGACGCTTCGTGCGGCACGGCCCCGCTTCCTGCCGGAGAGTGGCGGGAGCGTAGCCCGGAGGGTGTGCAAGCATCGTGCCGCCCGATACGCGACAATGACGGTCGGGACGTCGGCCTGATGCTCCCCTGCGCCCTGCGACGCCGGAGGCGATGAGCGCCCGTGATCTCGAGGTTCCTGCACTCGCTGAGCGTCCAGCGCGTCCTGGCGGCGATCCTGGCGGTCGTGGCCGTGCCCGGTGTCGTCGCGATCGGTGCGGTCGCCGACGAGCAGCCGATCCGTGAGGGCGAGCCCGCACCTCGCACCGTGTTCGCCGACGAGCAGGTGCGCATCGTCGATCGGCAGGCGACCGACAACGCGCGACGGACCGCGGCTGAGTCGGTCGAGCCCGTCGTCGTGGTGGACCGCGAGGCCCAGAGCGCGATCGTGCGGGATGTGCGTGAGGTCTTCGCCGCAGCCGCCGACGTTCGCGAACCCGTCGGGGACGACGACGAGCCACCGCGGCCTCCGAGCCGCGCCGAGCAGCTCGAGCTGCTGCTCGAGCAGGAGCCGGACATCCCCCGGGCCGTCGCCAACGAGCTCGTGCAGCTGTCGTCGGGCGAGCTCGAGGTCGTCGAGCGCGAGACGGTCGCGATCGCCCAGGAGCTGGCGCGTGAGCGTGTCGCGCAGGACGAGCTCGACGCCCTGCTCACCGAGCAGCTGCCCGCCGAGCTCGCGGTGCGTGCACTGCCGGGCGACACCGGCGAGACGATCGCGACGCCGCTGCTCGAGCAGTACATGCGGCCGACGGTCACGGTCGATCCGGATGCGACCTCGGCCGCTCGCGACCGCGCCGCGGAGCAGGCCGGTGAGGTCGCGCAGGTCTGGCGTGCCGGGGAGGCCATCGTCCGTGAGGGCGAGCTGGTCGAGCCGATGGCGTTGCGCGCGATCGAGGAGCTCGGCCTGACGGGGACCACGCCGGTGCGCACCCTGTTGCGGGCGGCCCTGGCCATGCTGCTTGTGACCGTGGTCGCCGCCGTGTACCTGTCCCGGATGCAGCCCCGGGTGTGGCGCACCGGCCCGAAGCTGGTGCTGCTCGGCCTCCTCGTCACCGCCTACGCGG
>CAZSQF010000036.1:0-8171 GCA_964608935.1 uncultured Actinomycetota bacterium
GTGGCAACACGTGCAGCTGACCGGTACTAATAGCCCGAGGACTTGCCGTACTCGCTCGCGCTCGCTATGGAGTTCCGCGGATCGTCCGCCGGAACGCAACAACGACCACCACCGGTGGTCCACAAAGTGTCAAGATCTGCAGATGTCACAGATCTCCCGTGGCCCTAGCGGAGGGGACACACCCGGTCACATTCCGAACCCGGAAGTTAAGCCCTCCAGCGCCGATGGTACTGCCGGGGCAACCCGGTGGGAGAGTAGGTCGCCGCGGGAACCTTCATCACGGTTCGAGGCCGCCCCGTTACCGGGGCGGCCTCGCCGCATGTGAGGCCCGTTCGTACCAACTTGTCAGGAGCGTCCCATGCCCCGCAGACCATCCGACGGACAGCGTGACGGCGGGCGTCTCGATGTGACCCGCGGAACGCGTGAACCCATCGGCAGGGAACGCGCCCGCTCGCGGGAGGACGCACCGCCACGCCCCAGGCGGGAGCCGAACGCGCCGCCACGGCCGGCGCTTCCCGACGACGAGGAGCCGGACCTGCCGCGCCAGGTGCGGCGCGAGATCGAGCGGGTCATCTCCGGCCCCCGAGCGCGTGACATCGCGCTGGCGTTGAGCATCGGTGCTGCCGCGATCGACGACGACCGCCCCGACGTCGCCGTCGAGGCGCTGGCCTGGGCGAAGCACGAAGCCCCACGTGTGGCCGCGATCCGTGAGGCGTACGGCGTCGCGCTGTACTTGTCCGAGGACTGGGCCGGGGCGCTGACCGAGATCCAGGCCTACCGCCGGCTGACCGGCCGAGTCGACCAGAACCATCTCGCCGCTGACTGCCTGCGTGCGCTCGGCCGGGGGATCGACCGTATCGCCGAGACCGCCCGCGAGCTCGTGGACGAGTCCGGCGCCCCTGCTGACCGGCGTGCCGAGGCGTGCATCGTGTGGGCCGCGGCCCTGGCCGACGAGGGTGATCTCGCGACCGGTCGGGCCATGCTGCGCCGCTTCCTCAACGAGCCCCGCGACGGCGACGAGGAACACGATCTGCGGGTCCGATACCTCGCGGCCGATCTCGCCGAGCGTGACGGCGACCTCGACGAGGCGGTGACACAGCTGGGGACCGTGGCGCGCTCGGAGCCCGACTTCC
Organism: uncultured Actinomycetota bacterium; assembly: GCA_964608935.1. Classification (GTDB taxonomy): domain Bacteria; phylum Actinomycetota; class Nitriliruptoria; order Nitriliruptorales; family Nitriliruptoraceae; genus CAZSQF01. The sequence continues at coordinate 1,134 of CAZSQF010000036.1, forward strand.
TCGACGTCGACGAGCGGCTGGAGCGGCTCCGACAGCAGGCGGGGCAGTGATCCCGCGCCGCTTGCGCCAGGTAACAGGCCAGGGCCCTGGGACTGGCACCAACGGCCGGGCGGGGGCTACCCCTACCTCACAACACGGGCTGGCCCCCTGGTCGGGTGGCCACGCCGGGTGGACGCTGCATGGTCCGGGCGGTCGACGGGACCACCCATCAGGGGAGAACACGAACATGGTCAGACGCACACTCGTGCTTGCCGCAGCGACCTTCATGGTGCTGGGGACGATCGCCGGCCCGGCGGCGGCCCATCACCTTGTCGTCGACCCACCGGGGGGAGGCCAGGGACCTGGCGAGGAGGCCTGGGTCGGCGGCGAGCCGCTTCCTGAGAACGCGCAGGGCCAGGGGCTCGTCCCGGCGGGGCCAGGCGGAGCCTTCGGGCTCCAGTCCGCCGCCCACGACGGCGGGTTGAACACGGCCTGCGTGAGGCTGCGAAGCAACGGAAACGGTGTCGTGGACATCCACGGACCCGTCCCGACCACCTGCCACCACGGACCCTGAACGTCCACACAGCACACTGCACGACCCCGTGAGGCATGTCCTGAACCTGCCTCGTACGGCGCCTCGACCGTGATGGTCGGGGCGCCGTGATGTCGTCGGCCTGGACCAGCAGCGGGAATCATGGGATGCTCTCGCGATGGGTCCGCCGGCAACGTCATCGCCGGACGCGCTGACGCTCGGCGCGTTCGCGGTCGCGGTCACCCTCGGGGCAGGCAACTTCCTCGCTGTCCGCTTCAGCAACTTCGAGCTCCCGCCGTTCTGGGGCGCCGGCCTGCGTTTCGGGCTCGCCGCGGTGTTGTTCATCCTCATCGCCACCGCCCTCCGGGTGCAATGGCCGCGGGGAGAGCAGCTCGGGTTCACGGTCGTCTACGGCGTCCTCGCGTTCGCGCTGTTCTACGCCCTGATGTACTGGGCGCTGGTCCGCGTCACCGCCGGCGTAGCCACCGTCGTCATGGCGATCGTCCCTCTCGCGACCCTCCTGCTCGCCGCGATGCAGCGGCTCGAGCGGTTGCAGCGCCGCAGCGTGATCGGGGCGATGCTCGTGCTCGCAGGGCTCACCTGGATGGCGATCGGTCCACAGCACGTCGTCGTGCCGCTCGGCGCGCTGGCCGCCATGCTCGCCGCCGCGGTGTGCGCCGGACAGAGCATCATTCTCGGCAAGCGGGTGTCGGCCAACCATCCGGCGGTGACGAACGCGGTGGGCATGGCGGTGGGCGCGGTCCTGCTCCTGACGCTGTCCGCGACGGTGGGTGAGCCCTGGGCGGTCCCACGACAGCCCGAGTCCGCCTGGGCCGTGCTCTACCTCGTCACGTTCGGGTCGGTCGGGCTGTTCGTGCTGCTCCTGCTGGTCGTGCGCCGCTGGACCGCGTCGGCGACGTCCTACATGTTCGTGCTGTTCCCGGTGGCCACGATGGTGCTCGAGGCCGTGATCGCCGGCGAGCCCATCACCGCTCAGGCCGTGACCGGCGCGGCGCTCGTGATGGCCGGCGTGTGGTTCGGCGCGCTGTCGCCGGCCGCGAGACGCAGCGCCCCGCCGGCAGTGGTCGAACCCGCGTAGCGGACCGGCCCCGGCTACCCGACGTCGGTGAGGCTGCCCTCGTCCTTGCGTCGGAAGTAGCGCACCAGCCCGGCGGCGTTGGAGTCGTAGCTCGACAGCAGCGCCACCCGGTCCTCCGCGTGGGGGTCGTCACCGGCCACGGTCGGGTCGAGCTCGTCCTCGAAGCGCTCCTTCAATGTCTCCGCGACGTGCTCGAGCTCGTGGTGGTCCGGCGCCGTCCGGTAGGCCTCCTCCGCGGTGTCGCACCACCGTCGCAGGCGGTCGCTCGCCTCGGCGAGCGCGTCGGCGGGAGGGTCCACGGGGCCGTAGTGCGCCAGGTAGACCCTGGCGGGATCCCGCTCGCGATAGCGGCCGAGCGAGCGCAGCGCCGCGTCGAGGTGGAAGTCCGGCGGCGGGGTGGCAGGACGGATGTTGGCCATGCCCGGCAGCCGCACGCCGACGGAGTCGCCGGAGAAGATCGCACCGGTCTCGGAGTCGTGCACGCCGATGTGGTGCTTCGCGTGGCCGGGCGTGTACAGCAGCTCGAGCCGCCGGCCGCCTCCGAGGTCGAGGCGGTCACCGTCCTCGACGCCCTCGACGCGCTCGGCATCGATCGGCGTGCACGCGCCGTAGACGGTGTCGAACAGCTCGCCGTACACCCGCCGGGACGAGTGGTTGAGCCGTTGCGGGTCGTGGAGGTGGCGCGCACCGACTTCGCTGACCACCACGGTCGCGTTGGGGAACGCCTTCGCGACGTCGCCGGCACCGCCGGCGTGGTCGAGGTGGATGTGGGTGACCACGAGGAAGGCCAGATCGTCGGGACCCATGCCGAGCGAGCGCAGTCCCGCGATCGTGTGGTCGATCGACAGGGCCGGGCCGCATTCGATCAGCGCCGGTCGGGGCGCTGCCAACAGGTAGCCGGCCGTGACCTGCGTCATCCCCCCGGTGAGCGTGTCGATCGCCACGACCCCGTCGTCGTAGCGCTCGACGCCCGGAACCTCGGCCAACGACTGCTCCATCCACAGGGTCGCACCGATCGTAGTCACCGGTCGGGAGCGGGACCCCTAGCGTGCCGGGACGCGCACGTCGTGTGGCGGGAGGAGCAGACGTGGATCGCAACGAGGTCGTGGTCGAGGGCCGGGTGAGCGCCATCCCCGAGCGGCGCCAGCTGCCGTCGGGCGACGAGGTGGTGGCGCTGCGGCTGGTGGTGCAGCGGGCCGACGGGCGCGTCGACACGCTGCCGGTGAGCGTCGGGCCGGCGCCTCCCAAGGGACGCCGCCCCCGTGCGGGCCAGGTCGGCCGGCGCCTCATCGCTGCGGCCGCTGCGGTCCCGGCTGACGGCCGCGTCCGGGTCGAGGGGGCGTTGCGCCGCCGCTGGTGGCACGCCGGTGACACGCGCCGCAGCCGCATCGAGATCGCCGCCAGGTCGATCGCGATCGTCGAGGTCGTGCCCGACTGACCCACGGCCAGGGGACGTCACGTCATCGACGGGTCGTCGGGGTCGTCGTACTCCTCGTCGGTCGGGTCGTCCTCCGACGGGGTCCGGTCCCCGGGCAGGGCCACGTGCACCACGGCCTGCCCCGGCTGCACCAGGGGCAGCGTCGTGGCGCCGATGACGTAGCCCTCGTCCTCGGCTTGGTGGACGGCGTGCTCTGCGCCGAGCGGGCTGACCGTCGCCCACAGTGCCTGGCCGGCCTCGACATGGTCGCCCGAGTCGACGTGCAGCTCGAGGATGCCGCCCCGGGCGGCACGAAGCCACCGCGATTCGTGCAGCACCATCGGCGCCTCGTGCGCCGGCGGGGGAGCGTCGGCGATCATCTCGAGCCGTGCGAGCAGCCGCAGCACACCGCGCGTGGCCACGTCGATCGCGTCGTCGTCGAAGCGCAGCGGCCCGCCGCCCTCATAGGTGAGCACGGGCACGCCGTGGTCGGCCGCAACCGCTCGCAACGAGCCGGGGCGCAGGCTCGCGTCGAGCACGAACGGTGCGCCGAAGGCGATGGCGAACGCGTGCGCCCGGGTGTCGCTCGTGTCGACACGGATCTGGGGCACGTTGGTGCGGTGGTTGGCGGCCGTGTGGAGGTCGACCCCGACATCGCTGCCGTCGATGACCTCCTCGAGCAGCAGTCGCGCGATGCGTGCCGCCATGGATCCGGTGTGGGAACCCGGGAACGAGCGGTTGAGGTCGCGGCGGTCGGGCAGGTACCGCGACCCGATCGCGACCCCGAGGACGTTGACGATGGGGACCACGATCAGGCTGCCGTCGACATCGGCCGGGTCGACCCGGTCGAGCAGCTGGCGGCACACGGCGATGCCGTTGAGCTCGTCGCCGTGGACCGCCGCCGTCACGAACACGCGAGGTCCGTCGCCGGCCCCGTTGATCACCGCCATCGGCAGGGTGGTGCGGTCGCCCATGTAGGACTCGGACGCCGGCGGGGCCAGGTCGCGCCGCTCGCCGGGCTCGACGATCACACCCGCCACTGAGATGGACTCGTTCACGACGACGAGCTCCGCCTCGGCCCGGCGAGGTAGCCGCGGCTGGGGTCGACCAGGCAGCGCCTGTGCAGGGCGAGCCGTCCGAGGAGCATGCGAAAGTTCATGCCGGTCCGGTCGGTCAGGGTGACGTCGGCCACCGTGTCCAGGGGGCCGCACACGATCCGGGTCCGCACGACCGGGCGGCGCTCCGCGCGGGCCCCGGTGTCGCGCACCACCTTGTGGCCGATCACGGTCGCTTCGACCTCGTGGTGCTCGGGCCGACGCTTGGTGCCGAGCACGACGTCGAACCGGACGAGGGGGAGGGCGGCGCCGGGCTCGTCCCCGTCGACGCCGATCTCGACCAGCTCCGTGACGTGCAGGGCGCTCGACCGTGCTCCCGTGTCGAGCTTGGCGCGCAGGTCGAGGCCCCACTCCGGCAGCGACACGCGTTCCTTCCACCCGAGCACCGGGAGCCTGTCCTGCACCGTGCCTCCGCCGTCGTGATCGTTCGACCGAGCCTAATGGGCCATGCCCGGCCGGACCGTGTCATATGGGTCCCCGCCACCTCGGATCCCGGACGGGGTGGAAGGTCGTCTCGCCTCGCCGTCGGCGACGGCGGTCGAGCAACAGCAGCAGCACGATCCCGGCCACGAACCCGGCGACGTGCGCCTCGTAGGCGACGCCGTCGCTGACCGGGGACCGGACCGCGACGAACTGCAACGCGAACCAGCCCGCCAGGAGCAGCCATGCCGGCAGCGACACGATCGCGAAGAAGAGCAGCCACGTGCGGATCCGCACCCGCGGCAGCACCAGCGCCAACAGATACAGCGGGAAGGGCACGATCGTGAACACCTTCGCGCGCGGGAACACGATCAGGTACGCGCCGAGGATGGCAGCGACGGCCCCGGATGCGCCGACGAGCGGGAGGGTCGAGGCCGGCCGGGCCAGGGCGAAGGCGGCCGTCGCCGCGACGCCGCCGACCAGATAGAAGCCGATGTAGCGCAGCCGGCCGATCCGGTCCTCGATGTTCGGCCCGAAGATCACGAGGTAGAGCAGGTTGCCGAGCAGGTGGCCGAGGTTGCCGTGCAGGAACATGGCCGTCACGAGCGACAGGGCGACGTTCTTCGGTGCTCCCGCCGCGGCACAGTCGCCCAGCGCCCGCGCCACCTCGTCGGGGGGCAACGGTGACAGCGACAGGACCTCGCGGGGGACCGCCGCGTAGCGGTAGATGAAGGCGTCGAGCTCACACGCCCCCAACGGTGCCTGCAGGAGCAGGAACACGCCGACGTTGGTCAGGGCCAGCGTCCAGGTCACGACCGCGACCCGGCGCGTCGGGTTGACATCGCCGATCGGAAGGACCATCAGGCCGGCTCCGCGATCACAGCACGGCGCGCAGGCGCAGCAGGTCGGTCATGGACGCGTCGACGCGGATCCGGTTCGAGGCGTAGGCACGGCCGAACGGCAGGTCACCGTTGGCCATCGCGACGAGGTCGTCCGAGCGGACCGAGATACGGATGTCGGCATGCGCGTTCGGAGGGCGGTCCACGATCTGGATGCGGCCACCGTGCCACTCCGCATGCACCACCAGGTCGAGGTCCGGGCAGCGGGCCTGGATCGTCCGCCGCGCCGGGAGCATCGCGCGGGTGGTCGGATCGGCCGTCTCGAGCCGTGCGACGAGGTCCGACAGGACCTGCTCGACCTCCTGTTCGGTCGCCAACGTGCCTCCGACGTCCGCTCCGCCGCGACCGCTCACGCTAGCAGCGGGCGGATGCGCCCACGCCGGCTGGCATGCTAGGACGGACCCCCTGCGAGCAGGAGGCAGCCGTGCGACGACTCGTGCCATCGCCGCCGGGCGACGAACCGCTGGATTCGCTCTACGGCGACCTCGTCCTGACCGGCGAACCGGGCCGGCCGGCGGTGTCGCTCGGGATGGTGGCCAGCATCGACGGGGCCGCGACCGTGGACGGGCGCACGGCCGAGCTCGGCGACGCGGCGGATCGGGTCGCGTTCCGGTCGCTGCGGGCCGCCTGCGACGCCATCCTGGTCGGGGCCGGCACCGTCCGCGACGAGCGTTACGGTCCGCCGCGCGGCAGCGAGCAGCGCCGGGCCGATCGCACCCGCCGTGGGCTCACGCCGGTGCCGCGGCTGGTGATCGTGTCGGCGACGCTGGCGCTGGATCCCGACCAGCGCACCTTCTCCGACCCGCGTGTGCGTCCGCTGATCGTCACGCACGCCGAGGCGTCGCGGGAGCGCGAGGACGCGCTCGCTCCCGTCGCCGACGTCGTCCGGTTCGGGGACGAGTCGGTCGACCTCGTCGGCGCGGTGGAGCATCTGGGCGATCTCGGGCTGACCCGGCTCCTGTGCGAGGGCGGCCCGACCCTCAACGGCGCCCTGTTGGGCGCGGACCTCGTCGACGAGGTGTTCCTGACGGTGGCGGCCGTGCTGGTCGGCGGAACGGCGCCGAGGATCATCACCGGCCCAGGGTCGCAGACGGTGCGGGGGATGGAGCTCGTCGAGCTGCGTGAGCACGACAGCGAGCTGTTGCTGCGCTACCGCCGCGCCGGCTGGTCCGGGCCGGGGGTGACCCCTTGCTAGGATCGTGGGCACGGACGGTCGAAGGGATCGCGGTGAACCCGGCGTGGCAACGCTATTTTGAGGCGGCATCGGGTCTGACGGCGCTGACTGCCCAGAGGGCCGAGCGGGTCGTCAAGGGCCTGGTCCGGTCGGGCGAGGCTGCCACCGATCAGGTCAGCGACCTCGTCGACGATCTGATCAACCGGCAGCGCAAGAACCGCGAGTCGGTCGTCGCCCTGGTCCGCAGCGAGACCACGCGGGCGGTCCACGCGATGGGCCTGGCCACCACCGAGGAGGTCGAACGCCTCCAGAGGCAGGTGGCCGACCTCAAGCGCGAGGTGTCCCGGCTCGAGCGCGAATCGGGTGGCTCCGCGCGCCCGCGCAAGAAGGCCACCAAGAAGGC
>CAZSQF010000036.1:8271-16576 GCA_964608935.1 uncultured Actinomycetota bacterium
TCGAGCGCGAATCGGGTGGCTCCGCGCGCCCGCGCAAGAAGGCCACCAAGAAGGCGGCGAAGAAGACCGGTGCCAAGAAGGGCACCACCCGCAAGACCTCGGGCGCGAAGAAGGCGACCAAGAAGTCGGGCGCGAAGAAGTCGGCGGCGAAGCGCTCGACGCGACGCTCCTAGGAGCCAGACGTGAGCGACGAGGATCAGCCCGGCCGGGCGGATGATGACGCGCTCCAACGCCTCCGTGCGGAGCTCGCCGGGATCGACGAGCTCGCCGTGGTCGCGCGTGCAGAGCGGTTCGAGGCGATCAACGCCGCGCTCACCGACGAGCTCGCTCGGCTCGACGAGATCTGATCGGCGCCACCTGGCACCGATCGGGGGCGCGAAGGAGGGCTCGAGGCTGGCTCCCCGTCGCCGACTCGACACCGAGCTCGTGCGACGCGGGCTGGCCACCACGCGGACACAGGCCCAGGAGGCGATCGCGGCGGGTCTGGTGACCGTCGACGGGGCACCGGCGCTGAAGGCGGCCACCCAGGTCCACGCGGGCCAGAGCCTGGTGGTGGCGGCACCGCCGCGTGCGTACGTCTCGCGCGGGGGCCACAAGCTCGCCCACGGCCTCGACCGCTTCGCCGTCGACCCCGCAGGCCGGCGCTGCCTCGACGCCGGTGTCTCCACCGGCGGGTTCACCGACTGCCTGCTCCAGCGCGGCGCAACACACGTCCTCGCCTACGACGTCGGGTACGGCCAGGTCCACGACCGGATCCGACGGGACGCCCGGGTGACGGTCGCCGAGCGCACCAACGTTCGCGACCTCACCCCCGACCTCGTCCCCCGGCCCCTGCCCGACCTGATCGTCGCGGACCTGTCCTTCATCTCCCTCGCGAGCGTCCTGCCGGTCCTGTATGCGCTGGGATCACCCGCGGTCGAGGCGGTCGCCCTCGTCAAGCCCCAGTTCGAGGCAGCGCGTGAGCAGGTCGGCAAGGGAGGCGTCGTCCGGGATCCCGAGGTCTGGGCCGATGCCCTCCGCCGCGTGGCCGCAACGGCCGCCGCGATAGGGTGGCGCGCGTTCGACGCCACCGCCTCACCACTGCTGGGACCGGCCGGCAACGTCGAGTTCCTGGCCCATCTCGCGTCGGATCCCGGACCGGTGGACCTCGAGACGGTGATCGCGGACGCGGTCGCCGAAGGTGGAGCCCTGCGCGACCGAGGCGGTGGCGAACCGTCGGCCCCAACGAGGAGGCGCCGGTGAAGATCGGGCTCGTGGTCCACGCCGGTCGGGACGACTCTCTGGAGGCTGTGGCGGAGGCCTCACGCCTCCTCACCGACCTCGGGGCCGAGATCGTGCTGGCGCAGCCGGACGGCGGGGATCCCGGCGACGCCGGCGATCTCGGGTCCGTCGCGCCGGTGGTCCCGGCCGAGAGCTTTCCGGCCGGCCTCGACCTGGCGGTGTCCTTCGGCGGCGACGGCACCTTCCTGCGGGCGGCGCACCTGTGTCGGGACGAGGACGTCCCGGTGCTCGGCGTCAACCTCGGCCGGCTGGGCTTTCTCGCCGAGGTCGAGGTCGATGACGTCGGCCCGACGCTGCGCGCCGTCATGGCCGGGGAGTACAGCGTCGAGGAACGTCCGACGCTCGAGGTCGTGATCAACGACCCGTCGGACGCCGTGGTCGACCGCGCGTGGGCGCTGAACGAGGTCTCGATCGAGAAGACGGCCCGGCAACGGCTCCTGCTCATGGACGTCCATGTCGACGGGACGTTGTTCGCCAAGGTGCCGGCGGACGCGCTCGTGCTGGCGACGTCGACCGGCTCGACTGCGTACGCGCTGTCGGCGGGCGGGCCGATCATCTCGCCACGGCTCGACGCGACCCTCGTCGTGCCGGTGGCACCCCACAGCCTGTTCGACCGGACCGTTGTCGCGGGGCCGGACGAAACCGTGCGCGTCGACATCGTGGGTGGCCAGGCGGCGGCCGTGGTGTCGTGCGATGGCCGCGAACCGATGATCGTGGACGCCGGGGGAGCGGTCACGGCGACCGGAGGGGGACGGCCGGTCCGCCTGGCGCGGGTCGGGGTCCTCGACTTCTACACGCTGGTGCGGCGGAAGTTCGGGTTGCGCTGACCGCAGGCCGTCCCCGGTGGTGGACCCATCGGCCGCGGGGTGGGCGATGGGCCGCGCTAGCCTCACGCCCGACCCGAGGAGCCGGTGGCTGCCGTGATCGAGGCGCTGCACATCCGAGGGCTCGGCGTCATCGAGGAGGCCGAGCTCGACCTCGCACCCGGCCTCACCGTCGTGACCGGTGAGACGGGGGCGGGCAAGACCATGGTCGTCACCGCCCTCGAGCTGTTGCTCGGGGCCCGTGCCGATGCCACCCTGGTCCGTCGCGGCTCCGATGCGGCGTTTGCCGAGGCCGTCGTGAGCCCACCACCGGCCGAGGCCGCCGAATGGCTGACCGACGGTGAGGACGAGTTGATCGTGTCGCGTGAGATCCCGGCCGACGGCCGCTCCCGGGCCCGCATCGCCGGTCGACTGGCCCCCGTCTCGGCACTGGCCGAGGTGCTCGGACGCCACGTCGAGGTGCACGGCCAGCACGAACACGTGCGGCTGGGCCGCCCCGAGGTGCAGCGTGCACTGCTGGACCGCCACGCCGGCGAACCGCATGGACGCACGCTGGCGGCCTACCGGGATGCACATGCGGCGTGGCGAGAGCTCGCCGACCGTCGGGCGCGCCTCGACGCGGACGCCCGGGAACGGGCCCGCGAGCTCGATCGGCTCCGGTTCGAGGTGCGCGAGATCGATGCGGCACAGCTCGATCCGCTCGCCGACGGCGACCTGGACCGCGAGATCGACGTCCTGGCGAACGCCGAGGCCCTCCAGCTCGGGGCCGCCGAGGCCGCGGCGGCGCTCGGCGGCGACGGTGCGCAGGAGCCGATCGGGACCGCCCTGCAAGCGCTGCGGCGTCTCGACGTGGACGACCCGGCGCTGGCACAGCTCCGCGACCGGGCAACAGCCCTCGCGGCCGAGGCCAGTGAGCTCGCCCGGGACGTCCGCGACTACGGCGAGTCGGTCGAGGTGGCGCCCGAACGGCTCGGCGAGCTCCAGGAACGCAAGCAGCTGATCGCCCACCTGACCCGGAAATACGGTGCCGACGTCGACGAGGTGCTCGCCTACGGCGAGGAGGCCGCAGCCCGTCTTGCGGAGCTCGAGGCCGAGGAGGCCGATGCGGGAGACCTCGACGTCCGTGTCGCCGCGGCGCACGAACGTATGGACGAGCTCGCCGAGGACGTCCGACGGGGCCGTCGCAGCGCGGCGGAGCAGCTCGCTGCGGTCGTCGACCGCCACCTCGCCGACCTCGGCATGCCGCACGGACGCTTCAGTGTGGCGGTCGACCCGCTCGAGGGAGGGGAGCTGGCCGCCGACGGTGGCGACCGCGTGACGTTCCTGCTCGCGCCCAATCCCGGAGAGGATGCGTTGCCGCTGGCCCGCGCGGCCTCGGGGGGAGAACGCTCGCGTGTCTCGTTGGCCGTCGAGGTCGCACTCGCCGACGTCGACGACGCCAGCGTCCTCGTCTTCGACGAGGTCGACGCCGGCATCGGCGGCGCCACCGCCATGGCGGTCGGCGAGAAGCTCGCCCGGCTGGCGGCGGGACGCGACGGTCGCCCGCGCCAGGTCCTGTGTGTGACCCACCTCGCCCAGCTCGCCGCGTTCGCCGATGTCCACCACGTCGTCGAGAAGGGCCTCCGCGACGGGCGCACGGTTACGACCGCCCGTCCGGTCGGCGACCACGAGCGGGTCGCCGAGCTGTCGCGCATGCTCGGCGGAGACCCTGAAGCGACCGCCGGTGTGGAGCACGCCCGGGAGCTGCTGGACACCGCGCGGTCGCGCCGGGCGAGCTGAATCCGGGCTTGCGGCTGGACGTGCGCGCGTGGCTTCCGCGACGGATCCCGTCGGGTACTGTTTGCGCGTCGCAAGCCCGACCGGAGTCCATCTTCCCGCTCTCCTCCGCCCCGTCGCATCACGTCCGCGCTCGCCGCGGGCGGTGGCGCTGGCTCGCGCTGACCGGGCTGGCGGTCGCGGCCATCGCGCTGCCTGCGCTGGTCGCAGCGGGCGAGGGACGCCCCGAGGCCGGTGCCGATCCTGCGCCCCTGGACCTCGAACCGGCGACCCAGCAGGACCCGTCCCCCGACGGTGGCGATGAGCCCGGCGTCGCATCCGTGCGGCTCGAGGAGCCGGCCGAGCCAGAACCCGAACAGCTCGCCCGCATCGACGACGTCGTCCTGATGGTGCCGGGTCACGCCCCGGTGGTCGTGGGATATCACGAGGCGTCGAGCGCCGAGGCGCTCGAGATGCAGCCGCTGGGGCAGCTGATCGCCAATCGCAACCCGACCAAGTACGACGCCCCGGGCAACGACGAGCCGGGTGCGGACTACCTCGTCCTCGCGTCCCGGGACCGCCCGTTCCCGGCCACGTCGGCCGTCGATGTCGTCCTCCTCGACGACGATCCGGTGCTCAGCCCCGCGACCGGCACGATCAGCGACGTCCGCAGCTACTACCTCTACGGGCAGCACCTCGACCACCGACTCGAGATAACGCCCGACAACGCCCCCCACCTGCGGGTCGTGCTCGTCCACATCGACGACGTCGTGGTCCAGCCCGGCGATCGGGTGGTCGCTGGCCGGACCACGGTGGCGGGGGCGGCGATGCGCTTCCCGTTCCTGAGCCAGATCGACCGGGAGACCGAGCCCGCGCAGTGGCCGCACGTGCACATCGAGGTCAAGCACCAGACCGCGGTGCGGCCAGGCGACGGGTCCACCGGCTAGCTCGGGTGACAGGTCGTTGGCCGGCCACGCCCCGGCCCGCTACCGTCGTACGGGCCGCTCCGGCGCGGCCCGGTCAGTGAGCCGCCGCGACGAGGAGCGCTTCGACCATGACGGCCCGGCCCGCCACCGCCCCCGTCAAGCACATCTTCGTGACCGGTGGGGTGTCGTCGGCGCTCGGCAAGGGGATCACGGCGGCGTCCCTCGGTCGGCTGCTCAAGGCCAGGGGCCTGCGGGTCACCCTCCAGAAGCTCGACCCCTACATCAACGTCGACCCCGGCACGATGAACCCCTTCGAGCACGGTGAGGTGTTCGTCACCGACGACGGCGGTGAGACCGACCTCGACCTCGGTCACTACGAGCGGTTCATCGACGAGAGCCTGCACCGGGGTTCGAGCGTGTCGTCCGGACAGGTGTGGCAGTCGGTCATCAACAAGGAGCGACGGGGCGACTACCTCGGCAAGACCGTCCAGGTCATCCCGCACATCACCGACGAGATCAAGGAGCGTGTCCACGAGGTCACCCGGCAGGCATCCGGCGGCGACGGCGTGGACGTGGTCATCACCGAGGTCGGGGGTACGGTCGGGGACATCGAGGGGCTGCCGTTCCTCGAGGCCATCCGCCAGTTCCGCTACGACGTCGGGCGCGAGAACATCCTCTACGTCCACTGCGCGCTCGTGCCGTTCATCGCCGCCGCGGGGGAGCTGAAGACCAAGCCCGCCCAGCACTCCGTGCGCGAGCTGCGCGCCGTGGGTATCCAGCCCGACGTGCTGGTGCTGCGCAGCGACCGTGAGCTCGACGACGACCTCAAGCGCAAGGTCGCCATGCAGTGCGACGTCGAGCTCGAGGCGGTGATCTCCGCGGTCGACCAGTCCTCCCTCTACGAGGTGCCGCTGGGCCTGCGCGAGGAGGGGCTCGACGCCGTCGCCGCCCACCGGCTGCGGTTGCCCGACGTCGAGCCGGACCTGGCCGAGTGGGAGCAGCTGGTCGAGCGCGTGCGCTCGGCCCAGGAGCACGTCACCGTCGCCATCGTCGGGAAGTACGTCGAGCTGCCGGACGCCTACCTGTCGGTGGTCGAGGCGCTGCGGCACGGCGGCATCGCGAGCCGCGTCGAGGTCGATGTCCGCTGGATCGCCTCGGACGACCTGTGTCCCGTGGACGGGCCGCGTCCCCACGACCTCGAGGACCGCATCGATCAGCTGCTCGCCGGCGTCGACGGCGTGCTGGTCCCGGGCGGCTTCGGTGTCCGCGGCGTCGAGGGCAAGATCGCGGCCATCCACTGGGCACGGCGGCACGAGGTGCCCTTCCTCGGCCTGTGCCTCGGGCTCCAGTCGGCGGTGATCGAGTTCGCCCGCAACGTGGTCGGGTTGCCGTACGCCCATTCGTCCGAGTTCGAACCCAACACGCCCGACGCGGTCATCGACCTCATGCACGACCAGCGTGATGTGACCGACAAGGGCGGGACGATGCGCCTCGGTGCCTACCCGGCGAAGCTCCTCGAGGGCAGCCGGACCCGCGTCGCGTACGCCGACGAGCCCGTCGTCTACGAGCGGCACCGTCACCGCTTTGAGGTCAACAACAGCTATCGCGCGGTCCTCGAGGACGCGGGCCTGGTGTTCTCCGGGGTGTCCCCCGACGACCGGCTCGTCGAGTTCATCGAGCTCCCCGACCATCCGTGGTTCGTGGCGACGCAGGCCCACCCGGAGCTGAAGTCGCGGCCGACCCGGCCGCATCCGCTGTTCGCCGGCTTCGTGGCGGCGGCCCTGCAACGGCGGCGTGAGGCCTCGGGCCGGTTGCCGGTCGAGCTCGACGAACCGACCGCCGGCGAGGTGGCTGCCGCGCTCGAGCGGGACCTCGAGGTCGAGGTCGACGACGTCGCGGCGGGGTCGCACGCCTCCGCGGAGCGCCCCGACCGATGAGCTGGTTCGAAACCGTTCACATCGAGGACGTGTACGCGGGACGCTCCACCGTGCGCATCGAGACCGTGCGGACACCCGACGGCGGCGAGGTCGCGCGCGAGATCGTGGACCACCTCGACGCCGTCGCGGCCGTCCCGGTGACCGAGGACAGCGACGTCATCATGCTGCGCCAGTACCGGCAGGCACTGCGCAGCTATCTGATGGAGATCCCCGCCGGCATGCTGGATGTTCCCGGTGAGCCCAACGAGGACGCGGTCCGACGTGAGCTCCAGGAGGAGATCGGCCACGACGCGCGCGAGCTGACCTTTTTGGCCACGTTCTACAACTCGGCGGGGTGGACCACCGAATCGACCCACGTCTACCTCGCCCGATCGCTGGTGGCGACCGGGCTCCCCGACGGCTTCGAGGCCAAGGCGGAGGAGGCGGACATGGAGATCCTTCGCATCCCCCTCGCCGACGCCGTCGCCTCCGCACGCTCCGGGAGGATCTCCGACGCCAAGACGCTGGTGGGCCTGCTGCTGGTCGGGGACCGCCTCGGGGTCTAGATCTAGAACGGCGGCCGTCCCCGGGCGCGGATCGAGCATCGCGCCCGTCACTAGGCTCGTGGCAGACGTCGTCAGGATGCGCGGTGGGAGCGAGCGGGCACGCTGACGGTCTGTCGTCCACGGCGGCCCTGCCACTGTCGGGCCGCTACCTCGACCACCTCCGGGTCGAGCGAGGGCTGGCGACCAACACGCTCGCCGCCTACCGGCGTGATCTGGCGCTCTACGGCCGATACCTGGCCGAGGTGGAGATCGACGACCCTCGCCAGGTGGCCGCCGACGACCTCGAGGCGTTCGTGGCGTGGCTGCGCGGCTGGCGGTCCTCGGACGGAAAGGGCTACGCAACCTCGTCCGTGGCGCGGGCGGTGGTCGCTGTGCGCGGCTTCCACCGCTTCCTCGCGCGCGAGGGGCTCACGACCTCGGACGTCGGTGCCGACCTCGACACCCCACGCGCCGACCGCAGCCTGCCGAAGGCGCTCTCCCTCGACCAGATCGAACGTCTCCTGACGGCCCCGACGGGCGACGAGCCGCCGGCGCTGCGCGACCGGGCCATCCTCGAGCTGCTGTACGGCGCAGGACTCCGGATCAGCGAGCTCACCGGCCTGGACCTCGACGACCTCGACACCACCGACCGGCTGGTGCTCGTGCGGGGCAAGGGCGACAAGGAGCGCATCGTTCCCTACGGCGAGGTGGCAGCCGCGGCGCTCGACCGCTGGACCGTCCAGGGCAGGCCGGCACTCGCCCCGAGGTCGCCGGCGCTGTTCGTCAACGCGCGAGGTGGCCGGCTCACCCGGCAGGGCGCGTGGAAGCGGTTGCGGGGCCACGCGGAGCGGGTCGGGCTGGCTGCGTCGGTGTCACCGCACACGCTGCGGCACACCTTCGCGACCCATTTGCTCGACGGCGGGGCCGACGTCCGGGCGGTGCAGGAGCTGCTGGGCCACGCGAGCGTGACGACGACCCAGATCTATACGCTCGTGAGCCGTTCGGCGCTCCAGGAGGCCTACCAGCGCGCCCATCCCCGCGCCCGGCGTCAGGGCTAG
>CAZSQF010000037.1:0-1212 GCA_964608935.1 uncultured Actinomycetota bacterium
GTCGCGATCGCGTGCGGGAACACGTTCGTGCTCAAGCCCTCCGAGAAGGACCCGTCCGCGTCGATGCTGCTGGCCGAGCTGTTCGCGCAGGCGGGGCTGCCACCGGGGGTGCTGAACGTCGTGCACGGCGACAAGGTCGCGGTCGATCGGATCCTCGAGCATCCCGACATCGCGGCGGTGTCGTTCGTGGGCTCGACCCCGATCGCGCAGTACGTCTACGAGACCGGGTCGCGGCACGGCAAGCGGGTCCAGGCGCTCGGGGGCGCCAAGAACCACATGGTCGTGCTGCCCGACGCCGAGGTCGGCCAGGCCGCCGACGCCGCCGTGTCGGCGGGTTACGGCTCGGCCGGCGAGCGCTGCATGGCCATCTCGGTGGTGGTGGCCGTCGGTGACGTGGCCGACGAGCTCGTGGCCGAGATCCGCGACCGCACCGACGCGCTCCGCGTGGGTCCCGGCGACGCCGAGGGTGTTCAGATGGGGCCGCTGGTCACCGGCGAGCACCTGGCGCGGGTCACCGGCTACGTCGAGACCGGGCTGGCCGAGGGAGCCGAGCTCGTCGTCGACGGTCGCGAGCTCGAGGTCGACGGGCACGAGGAGGGGTTCTTCCTCGGTCCGTGCCTGTTCGACCGGGTCACGCCCGACATGACGATTTATCGCGACGAGATCTTCGGGCCGGTGCTGTCGGTCGTGCGCGCCGACACCTACGACGAGGCGATCGCGCTGATCAACGACAGCCCCTACGGCAACGGCACGGCGGTGTTCACCAACGACGGCGGGGCCGCCCGCAAGTTCCAGAACGAGATCCAGGTCGGCATGGTCGGCATCAACGTGCCGATCCCAGTCCCGCTGTCGTTCTACAGCTTCGGCGGGTGGAAGCAGTCGGTGTTCGGCGGCCACGCCATCTACGGGCCCGACGGGATCCACTTCTACACCCGCCAGAAGGTCGTGATCAGCCGCTGGCCCGACCCGAGCCAGCGCGGCGTGAGCCTCGGCTTCCCCCAGCACGGGTGAACGCGGCAGGTCGCACCGCGCCCCCCAGGTCTCGATGCGGCGCTCGCGCACGACCGAGCCGTCCCGACCGACGAGCCCCGTGACGAGCGACACCAGCCCGATCACGAGGTAGAGCACGGCGGTCTCGCGACCGATGCCGAGCAGCTGGCCGAACGGGCCGACGGTGGTCGCGGGCTCGGTGAAGGATTCGGTCGGCACGCC
>CAZSQF010000037.1:1312-16348 GCA_964608935.1 uncultured Actinomycetota bacterium
CGACGGTGGTCGCGGGCTCGGTGAAGGATTCGGTCGGCACGCCGGCGCGCGCCAGCGATAGAAGGTGCACCGTCCCGACGGCCGACCCCGGCGCCGGCGGCCGCGCCGGCTCCTCACGTGAGCCGCTCGACCACCATCGCCATGCCCTGGCCGCCGCCGACGCACATCGTCTCCAGACCGAACGTGCCGTCGCGGTGCCGCAGTCCGTTGAGCAGCGTCGTGGTGATGCGCGCGCCCGTCATCCCGAACGGGTGCCCGACCGCGATCGCTCCACCGTGGGGGTTGAGCGTGTCGAAGTCGACCCCGAGGTCCTGTGCCGAGGGGACGACCTGGGCGGCGAACGCCTCGTTCATCTCGACGATGTCCATGTCGTCGATGGTCATGCCGGCACGCTGGAGCGCCTGCCGCGACGCCTCGACCGGGCCGTAGCCCATGATCTCGGGGTTCAGCGCGGTGACCCCCGTGGACACGATGCGCGCGAGCGGCTCGATCCCGAGCTCGGCGGCGCGGGTGTCGCTCATCATGACCACGGCCGCGGCCCCGTCGTTCAGCGGACACGCGTTGCCGGCGGTGACCCGCCCGCCCGGCCGGAACACCGGCTCGAGCTCGGCCATCTTGTCGCGGTCGCTGTTCGGGCGCGGGGAGTCGTCGGTGGCCAGTGTCTGGCCGTTCGGGAGCTCGATCGGCGTGATCTCGTCGGCCCAGAACCCCTCCGCGTCGGCCTTGGCGTAGCGCATCTGCGATTCGTAGGCGAAGTCGTCCATCGCTTCACGCGTGACGCCCTTGGCCAGCGCGAGGTTCTCGGCGGTCTGGCCCATCGGGATGTAGATGTCGGGCAGCCCGTCGGGATCGGCCCAGTTGTCGGCGCCCTCCTCCGCGGCACGCCGGGTGCGGTCCTGGGCCTCCGCGAAACGGGGGTTGCGGGTGTCGTCGAGGCTGTCCGAGCTGCCCTTCACGTAGCGCGACACCATCTCGACACCCGCCGAGACGAACGCGTCGCCCTCACCGGCCTTGATGGCGTGGAACGCCATCCGGGTCGTCTGCAGACTCGACGCGCAGTAGCGGGTGATCGTGGTGCCGGGCACGTGCGTCCACCCGAGCAGGGTGGTCACGACGCGGGCCATGTTGAAGCCCTGCTCGCCGCCGGGGAGGCCGCATCCGAGGTGGAGGTCGTCGATGTCGTCGGGGGACAGCTGCGGCACCTGGCCCATCGCCGCCTCCACGATCGTGGCGGTCAGGTCGTCGGGGCGCAGCTCGGTCATCGAGCCCTTGAAGGCCCGGCCGATCGGCGTTCGGGCGGCGGCGACGATCACGGCCTCGGGCATGGGATGTCCTCCGTGGGTGGCGTCCACGCACGAGGCTACTGCGATGCGCTCACGCGGAGCACGGCGCGGTGACCCGGCCCGGGCGCGTTCAGCCCTCGTTGCCCGCGGTGAACTGGGCGAGCCAGTTGTCGACCCCGACACGGCGCGCGGCGTCGAGGTGGGTCTCGAACGCGTCGAGGTGCTCCTCCTCCTCACGGAGCGCCTCGGCCAACAGCTCGCGCGTGCCGTGGTCGCCGACCTCGATGCACAGGGCGATGCCGGCATTGAGCATGTCGACCGCCTCGGCCTCGCGGCTGCGGCCGAGCTCGAGCTGCTCCATCGGATCCTCGCCGACGTGCACGGTGCCGAGGCGCTGGAGGTTCGGGTGCCCCTCGAGGAACAGGATGCGGTCGACGTAGCGGTCCGCGTCCTCCATCTCCTCGAGCGCGAGGCTCTTGAAGATGCTCGCGAGGCCAGGCAGGCCCCAGTTGTCGAGCATCCGGTAGCTGAGCCAGTACTGGTTGATCAGCGTCAGCTCGAACGTGAGGATGTCGTTGAGGAGATCGATGACGCGATCGTCGCCTCGGCCCACGGTTGCCGCCTCCCGGACGTGTTGGGGACGCGAACGTAAGGCAGCGACGGCGTCGCCGTCCATGTCCGCGCGCGAACCGGCGTCAGGCCGCGGGCGCGGGCTGGAGCCGGCGGGGAGCGGCCAGTCGCCGGCGCGCGACCTGGCGGGCGGCCACGAGCGCCGGCTCGCGGATCGCGTCGGCGGCCTCGGCGAGCAGCTCCTCGATCCCGGGGACACAGCCGCCGCAGGCGTCGCCGGCGCCGCAGGCGTCCATGACCTCGTCCACACCGCCCGCACCGCCGGCGATGGCGGCGCGGATCGTCCGGTCGCTCACGACCCGACAGTGGCAGACGAACACCCGGTGCCCTCCGGCTGAAGTGCATGCAGGTTAGGGCAACCTAACGACAGGCGTCAACCGTCAGGTTGCCCTTACCTGCCCTCGCCCACCAGGGCGGACGCGCGCGCCGAAGCGACCGTGGTCGTGCGTGACGGCGACATCGACCCCGAACGCGTCGGACACGGGGCCGTCGGTGAGGACCTCGCCCGCGCGTCCGGCCGCGACGACGCGCCCTTCGCGCAGCAGCACCGCCGACAGCACCCCGGTGGGAAGCTCCTCGAGGTGGTGGGTGACCAGCAGCACGGTCGGGCCAGCGGGCTCGGCCAGCAGGCCATCGAGATCGGCCAGCAACGATTCCCGGCCACCGAGGTCGAGCCCGGCGAACGGTTCGTCGAGCAGGAGCAGCTCGGGCTCGACGGCGAGGGCACGGGCGATGCGGACCCGTTGCCGCTCTCCCTGCGACAGCGTGTCGACGCGCCGCTCGGCGAGGTGGCCGGCGCCGACGCCCTCGAGCGCACGTGCGGCCGCGGCAGCGGTGTCCGGGTCGTCCAGGACACCGTCGGGCGGCACGGTCGCGCCGACACGGGCGGCGGCGACCAGCGGCAATGCCGCCGCCCGCACCCGCAACAGCGGGTCGAGCGCCGTGCTGACGAACCCGATCCGCGGGCGCAGGGTCCGCAGGTCGGTCCGCCCGAAGCGACTCCCGAGCACCGTGGCGCTGCCGCGCGACGGGAACCGATAGGTCGCGACGACGCGCAACAGGGTGGTCTTGCCCGAGCCGTTGGGGCCGAGCACCGCGAGGTGCTCCCGCGCGGCCACCTCGAGGGTCACGTCCGCCAGGATCGTCGCCCCGTCGACCACCACCGTGACCCCGTCGAGGGCCAGGACCGGGGTCACGACGAGGGCGGCGCGGCCGTCGACGCGCGGACGACCAGGCTCGGCGCCAGCCGCATCGACACCGGCTCGGCCTCCCGGCCCTCGATGATGTCGAGCAGGAGCTGCGCCGCCCGGAGCCCGATCTGGTACAGCGGGATCCGCACGGTCGTCAGCGGCGGGTTGAACTTGTCCGAGAACGGGATGTCGTTGTAGCCGACGACCGAGAAGTCGCCGGGCACCGTCAGACCCCGTTCGACCGCGACGTCGTAGCAACCGAGCGCGATGAGGTCGTTGGCGGCCACGACGGCGCTGAAGTCGGCTCCCCGGTCGAGCAGCTCGCGGAACGCCTGGGCCCCGGGATCCTCCTGGAACCAGTCGGCGCGGACGACCAGGTCGGGGTCGAAGTCGACCCCCTCGCTCTGCAACCACGACACGAACGCCTGGTAGCGCGACAGCCCGGTCGAGACCGCCTGGGACCCGGCGACGTGCGCGATGCGACGGTGGCCGAGCTGCACCAGGTGCCGGACCGCGAGGCCGATGCCGGCGTGGTCGTCGCCGGTCACCGAGGACACCATCGGTCGGTCGGAGCTGCGGTTGATGAGCACGAGCGGGACGCCGGCGGCCTCGAGCCGGTCGAGCACGGGATAGTCCCGGCGGGCGGTGGCCAAGACGAGGCCGTCGACCCGACGGCGCCCCATTGCCTCGAGCACCGAGGTCTCGCGTTCCTCGTCGTTGTCGGTGTTGCCGAGCACGACCGTGTAGCGCGCCTCGCCGAGGCCGTCCTCGAGTCCGCGCACGATGGGCGGGAACAACGGGTTGGTGAGGTCGGGGACCAGCACACCGATGGTGAACGTGCGGTTGGTCTTCAGGCCGCGGGCGAGCGAGTTCGGCTCGTACCCGAGCTCGCGGGCGGCCGTGAGCACGCGCTCGACCGTCTCGGCGTTGACCATCGGCCGGGTCGAGGCGTTCAGCGCCCGGGAGGCGGTCGAGGGATGCACCTCCGCCCGGCGCGCGACGTCGCGCAAGGTCGCCGGTGCCTGGAGCACGAGACCTCCCCTCGTTCGGCCGAGTGGCCGCTCACGCCGTCCGATCGGGCAGCCTAGCGACCGGCCCTGGCCGGGCCGCGGCTTTGGACGTGGCCGGCACGTGCCGCGGGCATACAAACGATTGCGAAACGCCTGCGACCGGGCGTGAACCGCCGCCCGGCCGTGACGCGGCCTCCTGCGCGGGCTCGTGCGTGATCTGGGGAGCCCGGCGGTCGGAGGTGATCTCGAAACTCCCCACGTCACCCGGCCGGCGCGGCACCACACCAGTCCTCCCGCCGTTCGAGGGTGTGGCGAGGACGGGTGGTCAACCCATGAGCCCGACCACCCCGTCGTAGAGGAGCTTGGCGGCGGTCCCGACGAGGATGACCAGGATCCACCCGTCGAAGGCCTTGCGGCTGAGCCGGTGCGAGAACCTGGCCCCGAGCGGGAGCACCACCATGATGGGGACGAGCGCGATGAAGCTCTCGATCACCCGTGACGTGGTGTACAGGTCGAGCTGGAACAGCATCAGCATCTGCACCACCGCGAACACCTGGAACAGCGTGACCAGCGACACGACGTAGACGTGCTTGTCCAACCGGTAGCCGTGCAGGTAGGTCGCCAGCAGTGGGCCGGAGATGCCGGTCGATCCCTGGAGGACGCCGGCGGCGAACCCGATCGGCGGCGAGGTGATCCGGGTCAGGCGCGGCGCCAGGTGGATGTCGACGCGGCTGACGAACACCGCGACGTAGAGCAGGATCACGCCCGCGAGGATGAGCGCCAGGACCGCGGCATTCAGCCGCTGGAGCCCGATCGTGCCGAGCACCGCGCCGACGATCCCGGTGCCGAGCAGCACCGGCAGGTCCCGCGTCGCCTTCAGGTGCTCGCGGTGCGTCCAGATCAGCCAGCTGTTGGTCACGATCCCGGGGATGGCCATGATCACCACCGCCCGCTCCACGCCGACGAACACCGCCATGACCGGGATCGCGATCTGGGGCAGCCCGGTGCCGGTCACCCCCTTGATGAACGAGCCGATGGTGATCGCGACGAGGATCACCGACAGCTCGACGACCAGCGTGGTCGGGTCCCCGGTCACCGCCGTGCCTCGCCGCGCCGGTCCCCGGCCGGTCGCGCCGCCTCGACCGCCCGCCAGACGCGTTCGGGCGTCAGCGGCATCGCCAGGTCGGTGACCCCGTAGGGCGCCAGCGCGTCGAGCGCGGCGTTGACGATCGCCGGCGGGGCGCTGAGACAACCCGACTCACCCGTCCCCTTCACGCCAAGCGGGTTCGACGGGGCCGGGTGGACGAGCCGCCCGGCGGCGATGGTGGGCACGTCGGCCGCCGACGGGGCGAGGTAGTCGGTCAGGGTCGAGGTCAGCAGCTGGCCGCGCTCGTCGTAGACGACCGCCTCGTACAGGGCCTGGGCGATCCCCTGGGTCAGCGAGCCGTGCACCTGGCCCTCGACGATCTGCTCATCGAGCACGGTGCCGCAGTCGTCGACTGCGACGATCCGTTCGAGCTGGACTCGGCCGGTGTCGAGGTCGACCTCGACGACGGCCGCGGCGGCGCCGTACGGGAAGGTCTGGGCGTGCGGGCTGTAGCTCTCCTCGCTGGCGAGCTCGACGCCGCGCTCGGCCGCCTCGGCCGCGACGGCGGCGAGGGCCATGGCGCGGGAGGGCGCCCCGACGACCTCGACCCGGCCGTCCCGGAGCGTGAGGTCGTCGGGCGCCACCTCGAGCAGCTCGCCCGCGAGCTCGAGGACCTGCTCGCGGACCCGGTCCGCGCAGCGCACGATCGCCGAGCCGCCGATCTGGGCCGATCGGCTCCCGTAGGTCCCGACGCCGTCGGCCACGCGGCCGGTGTCGCCGGTGACGACCTCGACCTCGTCGGCCTCGACGCCGAGCGGGCCGGCGCCGAGCCTCGCCCACACCGTGTCGTGCCCCTGGCCCGAGGCGGCCGTGCCGGCGCCGACGATCACCCTGCCGGCGCGGTCGAGGTGGACGCGCGTGTACTCGGTCGAGTCGACGGCGCCGCCGGCCCGCTCGACGAAGACGCCGAGGCCGAGCCCGAGCGGCGGCTCCCCGGCCTCACGCCGGCGACGCTGCTCCTCGCGCACCGCGCCGGCGTCGACGAGGTCGAGCGCGAGATCGAGCGCGGCGACGTAGTCGCCGCTGTCGTACAGCGCGCCGGTCGGCGTGCGGTGCGGCAGCCGGTCGGCGGGGATGAGGTTGCGCCGGCGCACCTCGACCGGGTCGAGCCCGACCTCGCGCGCGAACGCCTCGATCCCGCGCTCGATGGCGTAGGTCGCCTCCGGCCGGCCCGCGCCGCGATAGGAGCCGACCGGGGCGCGGTTGGTCACCACGATCGTGGTCTCGGCGAGCACGTCGCCGATGTCGTAGGGGCCGGCCGCCATCGCCTGGGTGAACAGCGAGATCTGCGACCCGTTGTGCGGGTAGGCCCCGACGTCGGCGACGCCGTCGATGTGCAGGGCGTGGATCCGGCCGTCGCGATCGCCCGCGAGCCGGACACGGTGGCTCGCCCCGCGCCCGTGGGTGCCCCCCTGGAGCTCTTCGGTCCGCGTCGCGATCCAGCCCACCGACTGCTCGAGCCGTCGCGCGGCCGCGGCGACGACCGGGTACTCGGGGAACAGCATCCCCTTCATCCCGAACGCGCCACCCGTGTCGGGCACCACCACCCGGATACGGGCCGGGTCGATATCGAGGAGCCGGGCGAGCTGGCCCTTGAAGCGGTGCGGCGCCTGATGGCCACAGTGGACCACGAGTCCGCCGTCCCCGGTCGGCTCGGCCAACAGCCCGAGCGGCTCGATGGGGACCGGCGCGAGGCGCTGGTTGTCGACCGTGACCTCGGCGACGACCGGCCACGATGCGAGGTCGGGCCGCGCGTCGCGGTCGGGGTTGGCCAGCCGCCCGACCACGTTCGATCCGGCGCCGGGATGGAGCACGACCTCGTCGGTCAGCGCCGCCGTCGGGTCGGTCGCGGCGGGCAGCGGGTCGAGGTCGAGCTCGACGAGCTCCACGGCGTCGGCGACCTCGGCCGGCGACGAGCCGATGACGACCGCCAGCGGCTCGCCGACGTAGCGGACCCGGTCCGTGGCCAGGGGTGGGCGGCGCATCTCGGTTGCTTCGGGCCCGCTCCCGGTGTTGCCGGGGATGTCGGCGAGGTCGAGGTCGCCGGCGGTGAATGCGCCGGCGATCCCCGGCGCGGTCCGCGCGGCCGAGACGTCGACGCGATCGACCGTGCCGTGGGCGAGGTAGCTGCGGACGAAGCCGGCATGGAGCATGCCCTCGCGCCGCTGGCCGGTCACGTAGGTGCCGTGGCCGGTGACCAGCCGCACGTCCTCCCGCCGCCCCCTCATCGGTCCACCATCAGGCTGCTCGGGTCACGCCGAGGTCGATACTGCTGAAGACCTGGCGGTCACCGAAGAGCTGCTCGAGCCCGGAGGCGACGATGCGAGCTCCCGTGTCCGCCGCCATCAAGCCTCCCCGTGGCCGCCCGGATCGAGCCCGTCGGAGACCTCGACGCCGTCGGGCTCGAGGGTCATACCCGACGAACGCGCCGTCATCTCGATCAGTGCGGCGAAGTCCTGGTCGGCCAGGTCGGACGTGCTCAGCGCCAGCACGAGCTGGTGCACGAGCGCCGACACCGGCAACACCACGTCGAGCTCGCGGCCCGCTTCGAGCCCGAGCTCGAAGTCCTTGCGCAGCAGATGGCTGGTGAACGTCGGCGTGAAGTCGAGGTTGACCAGTGCCGGGGTCTTGTAGCGGCTGAACACCGACCCCATGACCGAGTTGTTGATGAAGTCGAGGTAGTCGGAGCGCGCGACCCCGCCGCGCTCGGCGAGCAGTGCGGTCTCGGCCAGGGTCTGGGCGACGACGCCGAGATAGAGGTTGTGGCAGATCTTGACGAGCCGGGCCCGGTCCCCGTCCCCCACGTAGGTCACCTCGCGCCCGAATGCGGCCAACAGCTCCGCGGCGGTGTTGTAGGCCTCCCGCGGGCCGGACACGACCACCGACAGCTGTCCGGAGCGCACCACCTTCGGGTTGCCGCTCACCGGGGCGGCCAGCAGCGCGCTGCCGCGCTTCTCGGCCTCGGCCCGGACACGCTCGGACGCCTCGACCGACACCGTCGAGGAGTCCACGATCACGCCGGGGGTGCGCGCGTCGTCGCTCAGCAGCCCCTCATCGCCGAGGGTCACGGTTTCGAGCACCTCCGACGAGGACACCATCGTCACGACCAGGTCCCGGTCAGCGAGTTCGCGGGGGGAGTCGACGACCGTGGCCCCGAACTCCTCCAACGGCTCGGCCTTGGCCCGCGTGCGGTTCCACACCGCGACGTCGTAGCCCTGGTCGAGCAGTCGGACGACCAGCGCAAAGCCCATCCGCCCGGTCCCGATCCACCCGACCGTCAGCGACTTGTCGGTCAAGGCTCCCTCTCCTGTTCAGCGGTCGTCGCCGGCTCAGTCGGCGCGACGGATCCAGACCACCTCGAGTGCGACGCCGGCGTCCTTGACGAGATTAAAGGCCGGACAGCGCGCCTCGGTCTCCTCGACCACCGCGCGCAGCCGCTCCTCGGGCTCGGCTGATGCAACCACCGCCATCCCGGCTAGCATCCAGGTGCAATCGATTGCGTCCCCGCGGACCCTAGCATCTGGTGTCCAGAAGCGTCAACGGGACGCTCGGACGACCCGTCACTGCCGAGACATCGCGCTCAGCCGGGCAGTGGGTCGCGGACGACGGGGCAGCTCATGCACCGTGGCCCCCCGCGACCGCGCGGCAGCTCGTAGGACGGGATGGTGTGGACCGTGATGCCGGCGTCGTCGAGGATCTCGTTGGTGGCGACGTTGCGTTCGTAGGCGACCACCTCGCCGGGGGCGAGCGCCAACGTGTTGTTGGCGTCGTTCCACTGCTCACGCTCGGCGCGGATCGACCCCAGCGCCGGCTCGATCGCCCGCGCGTGGTCGAGGCCGGCCGCCCAGGCCAGGCCCTGCATCAACCCCCCGGCCTCGGCGACGTGCACGCCACCGCCGCGGGCCGGGGTGACGGCCAGGCAGCGCAGGCTCGGCGTCATGGACGGGTAGGTGATGAACGCATCGACGTCGACCTGCGTGACGATCGTGTCGAGGTGCATCGCGGCGCGGACCTTGGGCACGTCGACGGCCAGGACCCGGTCGACGACGCCCGCGGCGAACAGCCGGGTCGCCAGCGTCTCGCCCCCGGCGGGGCTCGTGCGTTCCGACAGCCCGATCGCCACCCCCCGGTCGCCCACCACGAGCAGATCCCCGCCCTCGAAGGTGGCGGGGTACCCGTCCCGGGCCGCGTCCCCGAACCATACCGGTGCGGCGGCGAACCGCGGATGGAGCGAGTACACGGTGCCGAGCAGATCGGTCTCGCGGCGGCGTACCAGCCGGTTCATGGGTGAGAGCACGACCCCCTCGCCGACCCACGCCGACGAGTCGCGCGTGAACACGAGGTTCGGGACCGGTTCGAGCACGAGATCGGTGGGTGCGCCGGCGGCGACGACCAGCCCGTCGAGCGGCCCGACCTCCTCGAGGGTCACCCCACCGATGAGATGATCGACGAGCTGCCGCGGTCCCGCCGACAGCAGCAGGTCGCGGACGCGGTCCACCGCCTGGGGACCGCAGGTGGTCTCGGTGACGTGGTGGGCGACGATCTCCCGCGCGACGTCGGCGTCGGCGACCACCTCGGCGAGCAGCTCCTCGACGTAGAGCACCTCGACCCCGGCGCCGCGCAGGACGTCCGCGAAGGCGTCGTGCTCGGCCTGGGCGTGCTCGACCCACAACAGCTCGTCGAAGAGCAGCTCGTCCATGTTGGACGGGGTGATGCGTGCGAGCTCGTCCCCGGGCCGGTGCAGCACCACCGTGCGCAGCCGCCCCACCTCGGAGCGGACCGACGGCGGCTCGGGCGTGGCCATCAGTCGTCGAGCCGACCGGCGCCGAGGGGGCCGGTCGGCTCGAACCAGCGGCCCTCGTCGGGCAGGGTCTCGAGCGTGAGGCGCGGCAGAGGGGCCGCGAACAGGCCCTCGATGGTCTCGAGGTCGACGAAGCGCAGGCCCTCCCCCGACGCCAGCGACCCGGCGTACTCCGCGAAGCCAATCACCGTCACCGCGACCCCCTGCGCGACGAGCTCACCCAGAGGCTCGAGGAACGCCTTGGCGTCGTTCGATCCGACGTAGACGGCGTCGAGCCTGCCCTCGTCCAGGCGTGCCCGGAGGTGGTCCACCATGTCGTCGTCCACGTCGCTGTCGTCGCGCTTCGGCTTGGCGAACACGCGGTAGCCCTGCTCGAGCAGCCACAGCACCCAGCCCCGCAACGGCCCCGCGACATGGGGCGCCACGTTGACGAAGACGCATGCCTCGACGTCGTCGTCGGGACCGGCGTGATCGACCAGCCAGCCGCCGAGCACGGCCAGGTCCGGCCGCTCCTTCGCGGTCGGCTTGCCGTCGATGATGTTCGCCAGCGTCATGTCGATGTTGGGTGCGTCCCACACCAACACGTGACGACCCACGGCGCCTCCTCGGTCCGGTCGGGCAGCCACGGTAGACGAACCAGGGTCGGTCACGGGGCGCACCCACCGGCGCTCGGCACGGTCTACGGTGGCGGGGTTCGGGCCTGTCCCGACGTCACCGCGCGCGGAGGCTGCCATCGTGTCGAACCTGCTCCCCCCGGAGGTCGAGCACCACCTGACCGACCTCGCCGGCGCCCAGCACCACGACCAGGTGCTCGTCGAGATGGAGGCGCGCGCCTCCGACCTCGGGTTCCCGATCGTCGGCCGGGCCGTCGGCCGGCTGCTCGAGCTCCAGGCCCGGGCGATCGCGGCGCGGCGCGTGATCGAGCTCGGCAGCGGCTTCGGCTACTCGGCGTACTGGTTCGCCCGTGCGGTCGGCGCGGACGGCGAGGTGATCTGCACCGACGGCGACGCCGGCAACGCGGAGCTCGCCGAGGGCTACCTGCGCCGCGCCGGCCTGTGGGAGCGGGTGTCCTTCCACGTCGGGGACGCGCTCGAAGGGCTCGACGCGCAGGCGGGCGAGTTCGACCTCGTCTACTGCGACGTCGACAAGGACGGCTACCCGGCGGCGTGGTCCGCGGCCGCGGACCGGGTCCGCGTCGGCGGGTTGTTCGTGTGCGACAACGTCCTGTGGGACGGACGGGTCGCCGGGCTCGGCGAGCCGGAGCCGGGGCGGGACGCCGTCACCGGCGACATCGTCGCGATGACCCGGGCGGTCGCGTCGGACCCGCGCTACATCAGCGCGATCGCACCGATCCGCGACGGTGTGCTCTTGGCGCTGCGGATCGACTGAACCCGTTCACGCGGCGATCGGGCTGCGGCTGGCCACGAGGTAGACGCCGGCGACGATGAGGGCGGCCCCGCCGACGCGCACCGGGTCGAGCGCCACGGCGCGGCCGATCAGGCCGGTGGACTCGATCACGAACCCGACCAGCAGCTGCACGCCGGTCACGACGGCCAGGGTCGAGGCGAGCCCGGCGCCGCCGACGGCGACCGCGATGCTGGTCACGAGCACCATCCCGAACACGCCGGCGAGCAGCCCCCACGGTGCCTGGCGCATCTCGCCGACGTGGAAGCCCAGGCGGGCCACCAGGATCCCGACGATCCCGAACGCGAGCCCGCCCAGGTGCACCCAGGTCGCGGCGACGAACGGCGGCATACGGCCACCGAGGACCCCGATGATGGCGGACTGGGCCGCGATGAAGATGCCGGCGATGACAGCGGCGGACAGGGCGGTGGTCACGGGTGGGGCTCCATCGGCGGTGACGGGACGAACGCGCGAGCCTACCGGCGCGCAACACCCGTCCCGGTCCAGGCGGTCGCGCCGCCGCCTCCCGGATCAGAAGCAGGCGGCCGCGAGCCAGGGATAGGGGTTGACCGCCGACCCGCCACCGGGGTGCACCTCGAAGTGGACGTGGGGCGCGCCGCCGCGGGCGTTGCCGGTGTTGCCGTTGTAGGCGATGTGGTCGCCCGCCTGGACCCGGGTCCCGGCGGCGCCGCGTGGCGCGTAGCCCTGGAGATGGGTGTAGAAGTAGGTGTTGCCGTCGTCGCCGCGGAGGTAGAGCGAGATGCCGCCGAGGCGGCTGTTGGTGTGCCGGGCGACCACTCCGGTGGTGAAGGCGTACACCGGCGAGCCCATCGGCCCCATGATGTCGGTGCCCTTGTGGCTCCGCCCGCCGGACCGCGGTGCCCCCCACGAGTCGACGAAGTGGGTGACGGAGCGGCCGAGCGGGCAGGCATAGGTCCCCTGCTGGGGTCCGCGGTCGACCTGACGCTGCCGGGCCGCCCGCTGCTCGAGGCTGCGGACCTCGCTCTGAGCGGCGTCGAGGCTGGCCTCGAGCTCGGCCTGCTGCGCGGCGAGCTCCTCCTGCAGGGCCTCGAGCGACGCGCGTCGCTCCGCGGTCAGGGTGCGGGTCTGCTCGAGCGACGTGCGCACGGCCAACGCCTCCTGGAGGCCGGAGGTCTCGCGCTCCTGCACGACCGCGAACATGCCCGCGCGCTCGATCGCCACCGTCGGGCTCTGGGCGGCGAACAGGGTCTCGAGCTGGGCCGCCGACCCGTGCTTGAACACCTGGCGGGCGCGCTCGACGAGTCGGTCGTCGATCTCGGCCGCCTCGCGTTCGAGCTCGGCCTCGCGCCGCTCGAGCCGGTCGAGCTCGGCGATGGCCTCCTCCACGGCGGCCCAGGTCTGCTCGTAGCGCTCGGTGGCGGCCTGCAAGCGGTCTTCGAGCCCCTCGGCCCGCTGTCGTGCGTCGTCGAGCTCGTCGGCGCCCGCGGCGAAGGGCATGACGGCGAGCAGCACCGCGAGGAGGAGCACCTCGGGGCGTCGCAGGGCACGGGGCAGTGGCAAGGCGGGATCCGTTGGAGCTGTGCGGGCGATGCGGGA
The DNA here is from genome assembly GCA_964608935.1 of uncultured Actinomycetota bacterium. Classification (GTDB taxonomy): domain Bacteria; phylum Actinomycetota; class Nitriliruptoria; order Nitriliruptorales; family Nitriliruptoraceae; genus CAZSQF01. The sequence continues at coordinate 14,356 of CAZSQF010000037.1, forward strand.
AGTGGTGGGACGAGTGACGTCGACGTCGGCGGCCGGGGATCGGTCTGTGTCGTCCCCCGTGGCGAACGGTCAGAGTGCCCGATGGCGGGCGGGTTCGCCACCCGCGCCCCTGGCCGAGCGGCGCCGGCCACCCCCGTCCCGAGCGGGTAGCCCTCATCCGCCACCCCGGACCACCGCTACCCACTCCCGCGGTCCCCCCTCGAGCGGGTAGCCCTCAGCCGGCATCCCGGACCAGCGCTACCCACTCGCCGGTCGGCCGTCGCGTCCGCACGGGCGGCGCCGGCGCCGGCCACCCCGTCAGAAGCAGGCGGCGGCCAGCCACGGGTAGGGGTTGATCGCCGCGCCGCCGCCCGGGTGCAGCTCGAAGTGCACGTGCGGCGCGCTGCGGGACGCGTTGCCCGTGGCCCCGTTGTAGGCGATCAGCTCGCCGGCGGTGACGCGGTTGCCGGCCCCGCCCTTGGGGGCGATGGAGTTGAGGTGGGCGTAGAAGTAGACGTTGCCGTCGTCGCCACGCAGGTAGAGGCCGAGCCCCCCGAGCCCGCTGTACCCGGTGCGCTGGATCACCCCGGACGTGAACGCGTACACCGGCTGGTTCATGGGTGCGAACACGTCCGTGCCGCGGTGGCGCCGCCCCCCGCTGCGGGGATGGCCCCACGTGTCGCGGAAACGGAACCCGCCGTCGAAGATGCACGCGTAGATGCCCTGCTGGCTGCCCCGATCGATGCGCCGCTGGCGCGAGACGATTCCGCGGATGCGCTGGGCGGACGCCTGCGCGTCGGACAGCCGCTCCTGGAGCACCTCGGCCTCCGCGTCGAGCTGTGCCTGCAGCTCCTGGAGGTCCGCTTCGCGCTGCCTTACCAGCTGCCTCGTCTGGCCGAGGGCCGTCCGCAGCGCGACGGCCTCCTCGACGCGTGTCTGCTCCCGCAGCTGGAGGGCGGCGACCATGCTCGCCCGCTCGACCGCGGCCTGGGGGTTGGTGGAGGCGATCAGCGTCTCGAGCGTCGAGGTGGATCCGCGCTTGAACACGGCGCGGGCACGGTCGCCGATGAGCCGCTCCGCCTCCCGCGCGTCACGCCGGAGCTGCTCGACCCGCCGACCGAGCTGCTCGATCTCCTCGCGCGTCCGCTCGATCCGGGCCCAGGTCTGCTCGTACGCCGCGGTGGCCGCGTCGAGCTCATCCCCCAGGTCGGCGACCCGCTCCTCGGCATCGTCGAGGTCGTCGAGCGTCTGCGCGACCGCCGTCACCGGCAGCATCAGCACCAGGACGGCGACGATCCCGACGGCGGGGCGGATCGCTCGCGCCACGCGACGGCCTTTCGTCGGAGGTCGATGTGCTGGTGTCGCTGGTGTGCCTGGTGTCGCTGCGGTGGACGCAGTCCGCATACCCGGAACCGTGCAGGAAACGTCGAGGACGCGATCGGCGCCCACTGCCGCGGTGTCGCGGCCCGATCACGCCGCAAAGCCTGCCACGTCATCGCCGCGAGGGCCAACGCCGGCGGGCGGGTTCCGGGCCGGTAGGGCGTGCGGGATAGGCTCGGACGGTCCTCGGCCCCTCGTCCGAAGGTGGCTCGACGGGGCGGCGGACGCGAGCAAGCGAGGCCCAGGCGTGGTCGACGAGCAACGCGGCGAGCGCGACCAGCCGTGGCTCATGCGCACGTACTCGGGGCACTCCTCGGCGTCGGCCTCGAACGCGCTCTATCGCGGCAACCTCGCCAAGGGGCAGACCGGGCTGTCGGTGGCGTTCGACCTGCCGACCCAGATCGGCTACGACGCCGACCACCCGCTCGCACGCGGCGAGGTCGGCAAGGTGGGCGTGCCCGTCAGCTCGATCGACGACGTGCGCGCGCTGTTCGACGGCATCCCGCTCGAGCAGATGAACACCTCGATGACGATCAACGCGACCGCCATGTGGCTGCTCGCCCTCTACGTCGCCGTCGCCGAGGAGCACGGCGCCGACGTCGCCGCGCTGACCGGGACGACCCAGAACGACATC
>CAZSQF010000038.1:0-16280 GCA_964608935.1 uncultured Actinomycetota bacterium
CGACCCCGACACCACCCACGCCTGGCAGGCCGACGGCCTCTTCGGCAGCTGACCCGGACCACGACGGAAGGAACGAGGTGGACACCGCCACCGACCCTCCCCCCACCGACCTCGGCCCGACCGTCTTCGGGACCATGACGTTCGGGGTGCAGACCGACGAAGCCGAGGCTCGGGCTATGGTCGAGGTCTGCCGCGAGGCGGGTATCACGATGTTCGACACCGCCAACATGTACGGCGAGGGCCGATCGGAGGAGATCCTGGGTCGTGCCGTCGCTCCCTTCCGTGACGAGGTCCTGATCGCCTCCAAGGTCGGCAACCGCCACGACCTCCCCAGGACGGGGCAGCTCGCGCCACGTGCGATCCGTGAGGAGGTCGAGTTCAGCCTGCGGCGCCTGGGGACGGACCGGATCGACCTGTACTACCTGCACCGGCCCGATCGGGGCACGCCGGTCGAGGCATCGCTGGCCGTGTTCCAGGAGCTGATCGAGGAGGGGAAGATCCTGGCCATCGGTCAGTCCAACTACGCGGCGTGGCAGGTGATGGAGATGATCCACATCGCCGAGCGCGAGGGTTGGACGACGGTCACCCACGGGCAACTGCTGTACAACCTGGTCACCCGTGGCATCGAGGACGAGTACGTCGAGTTCAGCGAGAGGTACGGCATCACCAACATCGTGTTCAGCCCGCTCGCTGCCGGCCTCCTCACGGGCAAGCACCAGCGGGAACGGGGACCCGAGCCCGGGACCCGCTTCGACCTCCGACCCAACTACGTGGACCGGTACTGGACCGATCGGCACTTCGCAGCGGTCGACCAGCTGATGGCCATCGCGGCCGACACCGGGATGTCGCTAATCGAGCTCTCGTTGCGCTGGCTGCAGGCTCAGCCGCACGTCGGCGCGGTGGCGCTCGGTGCTTCGAAGCTCGACTACCTCGAGAGCAACCTGCGAGCCCTCCGGGGACCGGCTCCGGACGAGGAGACCTGCCGACGGGTCGACGAGGTCTGGGACGGACTGCGCTCCGTCGCCCCGCGATACAACCGGTGAACGCCATCCTGTGGCAGGTCACCCGGCTGACGCTCGAGGGTGGCTCCCTGACTCAGGTGTACGCGAACCGTCGGACCTCGTCGATCAGCGCCGCCTCGCCCCGCCGGAGGTGGTCGAGCAACCGTCGGCGTCCCCACCACGCGAGCAGCAACGGCTCGGGCCCGCCTCCGACGACCACGTCGGGGTCGAACCTCGGAACGGCATGGAACGTCGACCGCTCTCCGGGGGTCAGCACCGACTCGTGGTCCGGCCCGCCGTCGATCGACGTGTGCAGCACCATCGCGTCGCCCGTCCAGGTGCCCGAGCGAGCCAGGAAGACGTCGAGGTACTCTGCGATCCCGTCGAGGGCGACGTCGTCGGCGACGGGCGAGTGCGGGCCGGACGCACCCTCGAGGTCCCACCGGTGCATGGTGGTCTCATGGAGCATCCGCCGCGGGATGAACGCGCCGATCTGGGGGCCGGGGGAGAAGTTCCACCTCGGTGCTTCGGGGTCCAGCCGATTGAGGGCGGTCAGCAACAGGTCCGCCTGGAGGGCGGCCCAGGCCACGATGGCATCGTCGTCGGCCGCGGGCCGGTCATCGACCTCGGGTCGCGGTGGTCGTTGCATCCACCCTTCGTCAGCGACCCGCCGGAAGGTCCGGTGGACCGACCCGAGATGGTGGACCAGGTCGCGGCACCGCCAGTCCGGACACGAGGGCACCGGTGCATCCAGATCGACGATCGCGCCTTGGAAACGCTGCACCTCGGCGCGCAGCAACTGCACGTGGTCGAGCACGGGGTCGGCTCCAGTTCCCCCGGGAGGGCTCGGCGAGGTCCTCGTAGCATCGTAGAGGACCGGCCCGCCGGGACCGTCGTCGACCCCGCTGTCGGGCGGGCTCCACGACCGGCTGAGTCAGGAGTTCTGCGATGACCGAGCCGCCAGTTCCCACCCGTCGTTCAGCCGCTGGCGCGACCGCCCTCGGGGCCGCGGCGACCATCGTGAGCCCGCTTCCGGCGTTCCTGACCGGGGCGATGGTGGTGCAGATCACCGAGGACGTCGCGTTCGGCGCGGCCGGGCTCGGTCTGGCGATCGGGCTCAGCCGGGCCGGGCAGGCGGTCTCGTCGTTCTTCCTCGGCCCCCTCGCCGACCGGTTGGGGGCGAGTCGGTCCCTGCGCATCTCGATGCTGATCGCGGCGGTCGCTTCGGTCGGGATCGCGACGACCGTGACCAACCTGGTCACCCTGTGCGCGTGGTTGGTGGTGGCGAGCCTCGCGCACGCGCTGGGGCAGCCCGCGACGAACCGGCTGCTCATCCGACAGGTCCAACCCGGCCGACTCGGCACGGCGTTCGGGCTGAAGCAAGCGGCGTCGCCCGGTTCCTCCATGCTGGCTGGCTTCGCCGTGCCGGCCATCGCGGTGACGCTCGGCTGGCGTTGGGCCTTCGCGTTGGTGGCCCTGTTGGCGTTAGGTGTCATCGTCGCGATCGGGCGTCGGGGTCCGACGGCGGCGCAGCGAGCGGAGCGCAAGCGGGACGCAGCGCCGAAGGAAGCGTTGGGTGACCGTCGCCTGATCGCCCTGCTCGCGCTCGCCTTCGGCTTCGCGCTCGCCGCCAACGTGATCGTCCCGACCTTCTACGTCGCGTCGGCCGTCGAGGCCGGGAGCTCGTCCGAGTTCGCCGGGACCATGCTCGCGCTCGGGAGCGGCATGGCCATCGCGACGCGCCTGATAGCGGGGGTCGCATGCGACCGGATCGTCCGACGACCGCTCCTGCTCTGCGCCGGCCTGCTGACGATCGGCGGGCTGGGGATCGGGCTGCTGGCGACCCTCCAGCCGCAGCTCATGACGTTCGGGGCGCTCCTCGCGCTGACGGGTGCCTGGGGCTTCAACGGGGTGTTCTGGTTCGCGGTCGTGCGGGCCTACGCGAACACGCCCGGACGGATCACGGGGTTGCTGTCCCCAGGGGGGTCGCTGGGGGCGACGCTGGGCTCGATGCTGTTCGGCGTGGTCGCGCAGTACCTGGGCTACTCGGTCGCCTGGCTCCTCGGCGCGGTCATCGCGGTCCTGGCCGGGGTGGGTCTCGCGATCTGTTCGCGTCTGATCAGTGAGGCGAGGACCATCGACGAGGGCGGGACGTGACGACGGAGCGTCAGCCCCGGGGATGACCGCGCACGGCGTACCAGCCCGCGTGCCTGCTAGCCGCTGGCGCGGCCGAGCAGCGAGTCGGAGATGACGCGCATCTGGATCTCGGAGGTGCCCTCGAAGATCTTGGTGAGCCGCGCATCACGCCAGTGGCGCTCGAGCGCGAAGTCGGTGGTGTAGCCGGATCCGCCGTGGATCTGGAGACCTTCGCTGGTGACCCGTTCGGCCATCTCGCTCGCGAACAGCTTCACCATCGACGCCTCGGTGTCGCAGCGGCGGCCCTGGTCGATCTCGGTCGCGACGTGGTACATCAGTTGGCGGGCGGCTTCGATCTGGGTCGCCATGTCGGCGATCTTGAAGCGGATGGCCTGGAAGTCGGCGATCGGGCGACCGAACTGCTCGCGACGGTGGACGTAGTCGATCGAGTCCTCCAGCGCCGCCCGGGCGAGACCGATCGAGCGGGCTGCCGTATGGGCGCGCGCGATCTCGAGGTCGGCCATCGCGCCGTAGAAGCCCCTGCCCTCCTCGCCGACGAGCGCATCCGCTGGCAAGCGGAAGTCCTCGAAGAACAGGTTGAACGTCTTCCAGCCGTGGTAGCCGATCTTGCGGATCGGCTGGCCCTCGATCCCTTCGGGGAACGTCCCGCGTTCCTTGTCGATGATGAAGGTGCTGATACCCCGGTGCCTCTTCTTGGGGTCGACGTCGGGGTCGGTGCGGGCGAAGAGCAGGATGTAGTCGGCTCCGTCGGCGAAGGTGCACCACATCTTCGCGCCGTTGATGACCCACTCGTCCCCGTCCCGCTCGGCGCGGCAGCTGATGTTCGCCACGTCGGAGCCGGCCTCGGGTTCCGACAGGGCGACCGCGGAGAGGTACTCGCCGCGGGCTGCCCGGGGGTAGATCTCGGCACGCTGCTCCGCGCTGAACAGCGAGCCGAACGATCCGTTCGCGCGTGCGAGGAGGCTCGCCACGCTCATCCAACCCCGCGCGAGCTCCTCGGCGACGAGGCAGTACTCGAACGTGCCGAGCCCCAGTCCGCCGTGCTCTTCCGGGATCAGGATCGCGAACAGGCCCATGTCGGCCATGGTCTGGCGGATGCTCATGGGGATCTCGCCCTGTACCGGGTCGAGTTCGTTGGCCGCCGGAAGGACGTCCGACGTTACGAAGTCGCGGACCACGGCCTGCAGTTGACGACGGTCCTCGGTCAGGTACCCGCTCTGTTGGGCGCCACCCGCGGCGAAGTTTTCGAAGTCGCTGCTCAACGTGCTCCCCCTCTCGTCGGTCGTGTGGTTCGGCCGAGGGTCCTCACCGTCGCCGTGACGCTAGCAGTTCCGGAGCGCGCGTGCTGTTCGACGGAACGGCTGTATCGTTGAAGCGCTACGATGCGAGCATGGCAGCCACCTCGATGAGGAGCCAGCCGATGGCATCGGACGAGTCCCGCATGCAACAACCGGACCCCGCGGCGGCCGGGCCAGCCGTGGGAACGCGGTTCCCGGACGTCGTCCTGCCGGATCAGGCGGGCCGGACCGTCGACCTGCACGCCTACCGCGACGGCCGTGCCGCGCTGTTCATCGTGCAACGGAGCGCGGCCTGGTGACGTTGGTGCCGCACGCAGCTCGTGGAGCTGCAACGGACCATCGACCGCGCGGGTGAGCCCGGGACCGCGGTGGTCGCGATGAGCTACGACCCGGTCGAGGTGCTCGCGGACTTCGCCGCCACCCATGGCATCCGCTACCCCATGCTCTCGGATGTCGGGAGCCACACGATCCGGGCGTTGGGTCTGGAGCGTGACCCCGGGTCGTCGCTGCGGCCGGTGGAGCCGGGCGATCCGCCCGACCGCGACCGAGGCCTGCCCCACCCCGCGACCTTCCTTCTCGACCGCGAGGGCTTCGTCCAGCAGCGGCACGTCGAGGCCGGTCATCGGGTAAGACCGTCGGGGTCGGTCCTTCTGGCCGATGAGCTCGCTGGCGTCGACGCCGACGTCGACGAGCAGCGGTCCGTCGACGGTGTGGCGGTCGGCCTTCGCATGCTCCAGGCCAGCTACCACCCGAAGCAGTACCAGCGGCTCGCGATCGTCGTGGACGCACCCGCCGACCGGCACGTCTACGTCGGCCCGGTCCCCGATGGGTTCCTGCCGCTCACGGTCGGCCTCAGCGGACCGGATGACCTCGTGGTGGAGGACGTCAGGATGCCGGCGGGACGACCCCACCAGGTCGAAGGGATGGACGAACGTCTCCCGGTGATCGAAGGTCGCTCCGAGGTCGAGGTCACCTTCCGGATCGACACCTTCCAGGGCGATGTCACACTGCGGGTCGACGTCGGCCTCCAGTCCTGCTCCTCGACGGAGTGCTTCGCTCCGGCCGAGCTCCGCTTCGACCTGCCGCTGACGGGGCACGGGACGGTCGACGCGCCCTGACCGATCGCGTGGGCCCGTTGTGGGAGGGCCACGCTCGGGGATCAGCCCGGCGGTGTGGGGCTGGGGCGGAAACGCTGGAGGCGCCTCCCGTCGTGCGTCTCGCCGACGTAGACGCTCCAGTCCTCGTCGACGGCCAGCGTGTGACCGTGCGTGAAGGCGCCGAGCATGTGGCCGGGTCGTCCGAACGACTCCAGCAGCTCGCCGGATGCGCGGTCGAGGATGTGGACCTGCTCGTTGCGGCCGTTCATCACGTAGAGGTAGCGCTCGTCCGGGTCAGGTGAGAAGCCCGTCCACCATGCCGTTCCGCGCCGGTCCGGTAGCTCGGGGGTCCCGGTGCGGATCCAGATGTTGCGGACGAACGAACCGTCGCGCTCGAAGACCTGCACCCGGTCGCCCTGCCGATCGCAGACGTGGACCAGCCCCTCGCGGCTGATCGCGATGCCGTGGACGACCTGCATGAAGGTCCCCGGCGTCCCGGCCTCGGCTTCCGTCTTCGTTCCCTGACGGCCCCACTGGCGGACGAACGCGCCCTCGCGGTCGAGGACCACGACGCGGCGGTTCCCGTACCCGTCGGCGACGTAGACGTGGCTGTCCTCCGGGTCGACGGCGACCGCGGACGGGTTGAAGAACCGCGTCCGGCTCCGGTTGAGCGGAGCCCCTTCGAGCGTGCCGTCGGAACTGTCGACCACTCCGCGATCGCCGATCTGCAGCAGCAGCTCACCGTTCCAGTCGTACTTCTGCATGATGCCGTCGTGCATACCGGTTATCCACACGTGCTGCTCGTGGTCGATGAAGGAGCCGTGCAGCATCCGGGGCAGGACGTCACGGTCCCCCCACGTGTGGAGCAGACGGCCGTCGCGGTCGAACACGAGCACCGGTGGGGCGTTCTCGGAGGTCTCCGCCTGTTCGTCGGTGATGTTCGCGCGGTTCAGCGCGAGGACGTGGCCCCGTCGGTCGACGCAAACGCTGCCGATCTGGCTGAGGACCCACCCTTCGGGGAGCTCCCGGGGCCAACTCGGGTCAACCTCGTAGCGAAGCCGGGTGGTCACGTCATGGCTCCGAGCCGTCCCCGGTCATCCGGGGCTCAGTCCGAGGAGGCGCGCCGCGTTGTCCTTGAGGATGCCGGGCTTGACCTCGTCGCGGAACCCGGCCTGTTCGAAGTCCGCCAGCCAGCGATCGGGTGTCAGGAGCGGGAAGTCGGACCCGAACAGGATCTTGTCCCGGAGCAGTGTGTTGGCGTAGTGGACCAGCTCGGGTGCGAAGTACCGGGGGGACCACCCCGACAGGTCGATGTGGACTTTCTCCTTGTGGTGTGCCACCGCGAGCGCCTCGCTCTGCCAGGGGAAGGATGGGTGAGCGATGATAATCGGCATGTCCGGGAAGTCGGCCGCGACGTCGTCGAGGTACAGGGGGTTCGAGTACTTCAGTCGGATGCCGCCGCCCCCCGGCATCGTACGACCGAGGCCGGTCTGCCCCGAGTGGAAGATCGCGGGCAGCCCCGCCTGGGCGATGACCTCGTACAGCGGGTACGCGTGACGGTCGTTCGGGAAGAACGCCTGGGTCGACGGGTGGAACTTGAAGCCCCGGATCCCGTGATCGGTGATCAGGCGCTCGGCCTCGGCTACGCCCATCCGCCCCTTCCAGGGATCGATGCTCGCGAACGGGATCAGGACGTCGGGGTTGCGCTCAGCGGCCTCGACGACCTCGAGGTTCGGTACGCGCTGCTCGCCGAGCCCGGATTCGGAGTCCACCGGGAAGATCACGCAGGCCATCCGTCGCCCGCGGTAGTAGGCCGCCGTCTCGTCCGGGGTGAAGCGGAGGTGCTCCGCCTTCCACCGCTGCTGCTGGTCCTTGCGGAAGGCGGCACCGCCGGGTTCGTCCCCCTCCCCGCCCGAGCCGACGATGACGTGCGTGTGCACGTCGATCGCCACCAGGTCCGCGATGTCGATCACGTCCGAGCCTGCTGTCGGGCGCCTCCGGGACCGGTGTCTCGGCCGGGCGCCCGGCGGCGGCTGTTCCTTCGTGCAGTACGGCTGTTCCGAAGCCGATGGGCACGCTACTGGCTCACCCGGCGGGCGTCAACGCCTCCGACCGGTGCGCGAGCGGCGACGGCGCAGACCGTGGCCGCCGGTCCTCAGCGGCTCGCTCGGACGGTCTCGGCGCAACGGCCGAGCAGTTCGGCCGCCTCGTCTCACCCGACACAGGCGTCGGTGATGGACACGGTGGGCTCGAGCGGACGGTGGGGCTCCCAGTCCTGTCGTCCCGGCCGCAGGTTGCACTTGAGCTTGGGGCCCAGGCGGCCGTGGTCCGGCGAGCGCCACTGTGTGAGCAGGTCGTCGACGACCAGGTGCTGCCGGCGGCGATCCTTGCCCAAGTTGCCGTGGGAGCAGTCCACGACCACCGGCCGCGCGTGACCGGTGACCTCGCGCGACCGCTTGGCCGCGTCCTGGACGTGATCCCGGTCGTGGTTCGGACCATCCTCGCCGCCGCGGAGAACCGCGTGGCTCGCGGCGTTGCCGGTGGTGCGCACGACCGAGCTGACCCTTCGTCGTCGACGCCGATGAACGCGTGGGGAGCGATCGCCGACAGGGCGTTGATGACGACGCCGATCAGTCCGTCGGTGGCGTTCTTGAACCCGACGGGCATCGACAGCACGGAGGCCAGCTGCCGGTGGGCCTGGCTCTCGACCGTACGCGCGCCGATCGCGGCCCACGAAACCGGGTCCGAGTCGTGCAGATCAGCCCCTTCCACCCGATCGAGGTGCGCGGCCTCTCGAAGTAGGTGCGCATGACCACGATGAGGTCGTCGGCGTGCTCCTCCGCCGCGCCCCGCAGGCGGCGCGCGTAGTCGGTGGCGAGCGTGGGTCGTGAATCGAGCAGGGGCCGACGACCACGACCATCCGGTCATCCCGCCCGCTGAGGGCCGCCTCGATCCGGGCACGTCCCGAGGTGAACACGCCGTAGCGACCCTCGTCGGCGGCGAGCTCGTCACGCAGCTCACGAGGCCGAGGGAGGGCGTCGAAGGACGCGATGTGGCGGGCCTGGACCTGGTCGGTCTCGGCCGACACCGGTGGCTCGGGCAGGGTCACGGTGGCCTCGGAAGGTGCTGGGAGCGAGGCCCGAACGTACCCGAACGCCGTTCACGGCCCCAGGTCGAGAGACGACGGTCCCGCTTCCGAGCGCCTCGCCCCGTGCCGTCACGAGGGCTGCACCCGCCCCGCCGTGCCGGTCCACCCTCGCCCGTACAGCCGGACGACCAGGGAGAGCAGCCGGACCGCCATCATCGCCTGTACCGCCACCCAGAGCCCCAGGATGCCGCCCCCGAGCGCTGCGACCGTCTGGCCGGCGACGCCGCCGACGAGCCCGGCGATCATCGTCCACGTCCGGAGGTACGCGTAGTCCTCCGCCCCCATCAGCACACCGTCCAAGGTGAACGCCGGTCCGTTGACGAGCTGCCCGAGGGCTGCCAGCCACCATGCGCCGGCCACCGTGGCCAGGACGGCCGGGTCGTCGGTGAGCAGCCGCGGGACGATCCCGGAACCGAGCAGCAGGAGGGCCGCGATCACGGCGCCGCCGCCGATCCCCCATCGCAGCATCTCACGCCCCACCGCACGTGCCTCGTCCTCGTCGCCGGCGCCGAGGGCGTTGCCGACCAGCGTCTGGCCCGCCACGGCGAAGCCGTCCATCAGGAACGCGAGCAGGATGAACGTCTGGAACAGGATCTGGTGGGCCGCGGCGACGTCGGCGTCGATGCGTGCTGCCGCCGTCGTGATCGCGAGCATCGCTGCGAGCAAGGCTCCCGTCCGCAGGAAGAGGTCCCGGCTGACCCGGATCAGTGCCCGGAGCTGGGGGCCGTTCGGTCGTCCGTGCCCGGCCAGGGGGGAGGGGTGTCCGGCGCAGGAGGAGCGCGAACGCCGCGACCGTCAGCGCTTCGGCCGCCACGGTCGCCCACGCCGCGCCGGCGATCCCCATCCGGAGCCCGAACACGAGACCGAAGGTGAGGCCGGCGTTGACGACGTTCGCCCCGATGACGATGCCGAGCGGCGTTCGGGTGTCGGCGGAACCGCGGAAGGCGCCGTGCCCGACGAAGCTCAGCAGCATCAGGGGGATCCCGAGCGCCTGGACCTTGAGGTATGTGGTGGCGGGGTCGATGAGCTCGTCCACCCCGCCGAGCGCCCGGAGCAGGCTCGGAGCCCCGAAGAACATCGCCGCCCGATGACCGTTCCCAGCGCGAGGGCGACCTGAGCGGCGTGGCTCACGCGCTGTCCCGCGAGCTCGAACCGCCGGGCTCCCATCGCGCGCGCGACGGTGGAGGTCGTGCCGAACACGAGGAAGTTGAAGATCGACGTCGCAGCCGCGAGGACCGACACGGCCAGTCCGAGCCCACCGAGCTCGGCCGCGCCCAGGCGACCGACGACGGCGGTATCCACGACCCCCATGAGTGGATCGGCCACCAGCGTGCCGATCGCCGGGATCGTGATGGCGAGGATGCGGCGGCTCCCTGCCACCGCGTCCCTCCGCAGTCAGGCGGCACACGCTACACGTAGCCGCTCTCACCCGTGATTGGGCAGCTGGGTGGCCATCCCCCCAGCGGGACACCTCGGATGAGAGGATGTCCGCATGGGACACAGCGACGAGAGACGACAGCCGGGCCGCGCCGGAAGTTCTCGGACGGTTCAGCCTGAATCCGCAGAAGTGAATGGTGCCGGTTGAACGAGAAATGCCTCCGTTGCGGCGAGAATGGCGGTTCCTACGCCAACCACGTCGCCGCAACGGAGGCACTCTCAGGATGCCGGCATCTTCGCACAACATCGACTCGGTCCGGGTGACCTTCGACCATGATCAGGCGGTCGCCAACGCGGGGCTGCTGTTGACCGGCACGCTCGCCAAGCGCCTGGGGCTCGAGGCGGTGACCGATGAGGTGGTCGGGGTCGGCTACCGCCCGGGCCGCAAGCTGTTGACGCTGGTCCAGGCGATCGTTGCGGGTGGGGACTGCATCGATGATGTGAACCTGCTGCGGGCCGGGTCGACGTCGACGATCGTGGGCCACGACACGGTCGCGGCGTCCACCGTGGGCACGTGGTTGCGCGAGTTCACCTTCGGGCACGTCCGCCAGCTCGACCGGGTCACCGAGGCGGGACTGTCGCGGGCGTGGGCTGCCGGGGGCGGGCCCGGTGCCAGCCGCTGTTCATCGATGTGGACTCGACCGTGGTCGAGGTCCACGGGCACGACAAGCAGGGCGCGGCCTACAGCTACACGAGGGTGTTGGGCTACCACCCGCTGCTGGCGACCCGTGCGGACACCGGTGAGGTGCTGCACGCCCGGATGCGCGAGGGCTCCGCGAACACCGCCCGCGGTGCGCAGCGGTTCGTGCGCGAGACCATCGGGCGCATCCGCCGCGCCGGCGCGACCGGGAAGCTGACGCTGCGGGCGGACTCGGGGTTCTGGTCGCACAAGGTCATGGACGCCTGCAGCGACCACGGCGTGGACTTCTCGATCACGGTTCGCGCGCACAAGCACGTGGTGGCCGCGATCGAGGCCATCGACGAGCAGGCGTGGATCGACATCGACTACACCGACCGCGGTGTCGCGCAGGTCGCCGAGACCGTCCTGGGCGGCTACCGGCTGATCGTGCGCCGCACCAAGATCACCGACGACCCCAAGGTGCTCGCACTGTTCCCCGACTGGCGCCACCACGCGTTCATCACCAACCGGGCGGGCGATGCGGTCGAACTCGACCGTGACCATCGGGCCCACGCCGTACAGGAGCTCGCCATCCGCGACCTCAAGCACGGTGCGGGACTCAACCACTGCCCATCAGGGAGGTTCAACGCCAACGCGGCCTGGCTCATCGCCGCGTCCCTCGCCCACAACCTGGCCCGCTGGATCGACCTGCTCGAGACCCGAGCCGAACGTCCCTCGGTCACCACCACGCTGCGACGCCGGTTGCTCAACATCCCCGGACGGCTCACCCGCACCGCCCGCCGCTGGACGCTGCACCTGCCCACCCGCTGGCCCTGGCGGCAGCTGTTCGACGACGCCCTCGAACGACTCCGCGCCCTACCCGCGATCGCCTGACCCCACCCGCCCCGACACCCGCCGAAGCGGGCGCGTCAGCCTGCACCAAGACCACGCAGAACACCCGATCCAGGGCCCTGAACCCACCACCCGGCGCTTCCGCGGAGCCACTTCCGTCAACCCGACGCCTCCCAGGCCTCGCTCCACACGTGAAACATCGAGGCTAACGGGACTAGGCGGCCCAGGTGGCTACTCTCGCGCGGCGACGTTCGAGGAGAATGAGGGCGTGCCGATCAACGAGGAGGACCGGCAGCACGTCCTCGCCTTGTTGGCTCCTGGCGCGGAGCTGCGTGAGGGCATCGAAGGGATCATCCGGGCCAGCTGCGGCGCCCTGATCGTGATCGGCTCGACGCCTGAGGTGGAACCGTTGGTCTCTGGCGGCTTCGTGATCGACATCGCGGCCACGTCGCAAAGGATCGCCGAACTGGCGAAGATGGACGGCGCGTTGGTGCTCGATGCCGGGGCGACCCGCGTGCTGCGCGCCAACGTCGATCTCGTGCCAGACCCCTCAATTCTCACCAGGGAGACGGGAACTCGCCATCGCTCGGCGGAGCGGACGGCCAAGCAGACGGGGCAGGCCGTTATTGCGGTGTCCTCAGCGTTCGGCGGCGTAACCGTCTACCACGGGGACACCAAGCGGACGCTAGAGGAGGTCTCCGCGCTGTTGGTCCGCGCGAACCAGGCACTGTCGACCCTGGAGCGCTACCGCTCACGGCTCGACGAGGTGTCCTCGGCCCTATCGGCCCGTGAGGTCGAAGACGCGGTCACCGTGCGTGACGTCGTCCTAGCCCTCCAACGGGCCGAGATGATGCGCCGCATTGCCGGTGAGGTGGCCGACCACGTGATAGAGCTCGGTACCGAAGGACGCCTCATCCAACTTCAGCTCGACGAGCTGGTGTCCTCCGTCGCCGACGTCCGCGGGCTGGTGGTTCGTGACTACCTGGGCGACCAGCGCCGCAAGCCCTCACGAGCCCTCGGGGACGTGGCCGCGCTCACCACCAACGAGCTTCTGGACGCTGAGCGGGTGGCTACGACTCTCGCCTACCACGCCGAACAGCTCGGGCGGCCGGTCATGCCCCGGGGCTACCGACTGCTTTCGCAGATCCCGCGCCTGCCGACGTCGGTCGTGGAGCGTCTTGTCGCCCACTTCGGCACCCTGCCGAGGATCATGGGAGCCAGCCCCTCTGAGCTCGACGACGTCGAGGAGGTGGGGGAGTCACGCGCTCGGGCGATCCACGAGGGGCTGCGACGCCTCGCGGAGGCCAGTCTACTCGACCGCTCTGTGTGATCCCGGGTCGGATGACGGGTCCCTATTACTGTGCGACCTGATCCTCTCCCCGACCTACGACTGCCAGCCCCGGGGCATCAAACCTGGCTCGCAGCCCCATCCACGCTTCAGACATGAATCGATTTCCAGAGGCCTGCGACTCGGTGACTTGTGACACCGCATAAGCGCGCCCGGCAGGATTCGAACCTGCGGCCTGAGGATTAGAAGGTGTCGGAACCAGCTCGAACCGGGCAAATCGGCACATCCGGTGTCAATGGCAGTGGAGGGAGCCGCGCAACACCCGATGTGGTCACGAGTGGTCACGCCGCCGACCCCCTCGCCCGGCCAATTCGTCGAGACCGTCCCGTACGCCATCGCGCGGCTCGACCCCGCCCGGCCACAGACCTGGATTCCGGACGCTCCGCCACCTCAGACATCGACCTCGACCGGATCCCCCCGCACCTTGAACGTGATCCTTGTCGACAGCGGGTGACCAGGGGAGGGAGCTAACCGGAGAGGGCGGGGATAAGAGGGATAGGCATCTGATGGCGTTCAATGACATCGCCGCGTTGATTGTGTCCGAACATCGGTGTGCGGCAACCACCGCGACACCCTGTCCAGCGCGCGCTCGTCAGCCGGCGGCGTGCCGCGGACCGATCCTGGCGGCCTGATCGAACCTGCGTTCAGTCGGTCAGGACGATCGCCAGCAGCGTGGAGGCGATCGCAGTCACGGTGAGCAGGACGGCGAGCAGCACGAAGCGCAGATCGCCCACCCGTGTCCACCGTCGAGCCAACCACAGCAGGACCGCCAGCGGCCAGGCGATCAACGTAACGGTGAGTACGCCGAGCGCCACCATGCCGATCGGGTCGATCGGGAGCAGCGCCACCGCCGCGATCGCGGCGACGGCGGCGAGCAGGAGGTCGCTGGGCCGGGAACGCGCCCTCATGCGCGCACCACGACGACGACCCCGATCACGACGAGCGCCGTGCTCAGCAGCCGCCGAACCACGACGGCGGGCAGCCGCGACTGGACCGCCGAGCCGATGTGGCCGCCAAGCAGCCCACCGAGCACCGCAGGCGCGATCGCGGCGCCGATCCGTCCCTGAGCTGTGTAGACGGCGATCGTGACGGCCGCAGTGATGCCTACCATGAACATCGAGGTAGCCCCGGCTACCTTGACGGGGACGCGCATGACTTCGCTCATTACCGGGGTCTTGATGAAGCCGCCGCTCACGCCGGTGAGTCCGGCGAGCAGCCCGGCGCCGCCGATCAGCCCGATCCCCGCGGGGAGCCGCTGCACCTCGTATGGGACGACCTGACCGCGGTCGTCGGGGTAGGCGCTGGCGAGCTCACCGGGACGTTCCTGGAGCTCGGATAGCTGCGCTCCGTCGACGGGGAGGTTGCGTTGCCCCTTGCGCAAGCCGCCGGCCAGGGCGGCCAGCACGGTGGCGACGCCCAGTACGTACTGCAACGCCCGTGCCGGAGCGAGCAGCGACATGACCGCCCCAGCGGCAGCGGCCAGGCTGGCGGACAGCTCCAGCGTCACGCCCAACCGGTGGTTGGTGAGGCCCCCGAGGGTCTGCCGCGGGACGGCGGCGAGCGCGCTGGCGGCGCTCATCGCGATGCCGATCGGCGCCGCTTCCAGCGGGCTCCATCCGAGCAGTACCAAGGCCGGGACCAACAGCACCGCACCGCCGAGCCCGCCGATCGCCCCGACCGTGGCCGTCGCGAACGCGAGCACGCCTACGGTGAGCTGGGCCGCGAGCTCGGATTCCACGGACACTCCCGGTCACAGGGAGGGCGACCCTAGACCCTCGCGCGGTCGAGGAGTTGTCAGTATTGTGCACACCCTGGTCGCCACCGGGACTGTCCTCTACGAGACCGGGGCGCCTCAGATGGACGGCGGCCTGTCGGCTAGACGAGAGTGCAGCCGGCTGTCGGCGGCGGTTCACCCGCCTGGTGCTGGCCACCCAGCTTCCCCGCGGACGCGGCCTGTGGATCGTTGCCGTAGAGACACGCCAGGTCTCGCTCGCGGACCTCCTCGCCGACATCGAGACCGAACTGGTGGACACCGACCACCATGGCCGTTGCCGACCGGGAGGCACACGCGTGAGCGTCCGGGCCGCCCCTCCCTTGCCGCGCTCCGGCGGGCTCATGACGGGTGGCGCCAACTCCCTCGAGCTGCTCTGGGCCATCCTCGCCCTGGTGACATTGCTCGCTGGAAGGAAGATGTCATGGTCGGATCAACACCGTCTGGTAGCTCGCACCACCCGTCGAGGATCCGGCTCGGCAGCGCGCCGGATTCGTGGGGGGTGTGGCTTCCGGACGACCCGAACCAGCCCCCTGGCAGCGGTTTCTCGACGAACTTGCCGAGGCTGGCTACGCCTGGCTTGAACTCGGGCCATACGGCTACCTACCGACCGACACAAGCCGGCTGCGAGACGAAGTCGCCGCACGCGGCCTGACGGCTTCGGGCGGGGATGTCGCCGGCGGGCTCCACAGGGAAGGCGCGTGGGAGGAGGTACTCGCGGCTGCACAGGCCGTCGCCGCGCTGACTGCCGGCGTTGATGCGAAGTACGTCGTGTTCCTGCCCGACATGTATCGGGATATCAGCTCGGACGGACGCTACGTCGACGTAGCCGAGCTCGACACGGCCGGTTGGCGGCGGCTGGTGGACGGCGTTAGCCAACTCGGCCGCATTCTCCATCAGGAGCACGGCGTGACGTTGGTCTTCCACCCACATGCGGACAGCCACGTTGAGACCCAGGAGGAGATCGAACGGTTCCTGCACGACACCGACCCCGAACACGTACAGCTTTGTCTCGACACGGGGCACGTCGCCTACGGGCACGGCGACAATCTTGAGATCACCGATACCCAGACCGCATCGCCTACGTGCACCTGAAGCAGGTCAATCCTCCACCGCTCCTGATGCACCTGATGTCCTGAAGCGGGCACGAAGGGAGGACTGGGCCTTCGCGCAGGCGGTGCGACACGGTGTCTGCCCTGAGCCGCCGAACGGCGTCGGCGTCCCGGATCTTGAGCCGCTCATTGCCGAGTTGCAGGGCTCCACGTCGACCTCTTCGCCATCGTGGAGCAGGGCCTCTACCCACTTGATCACCACGGCACGCCGCTGCCGATCGCGACCCAGACCAGGACATATCTCGAGAACCGGTGCGGGATCGGCTCGGTGAGGATGCCGGGGTCGTCGTGGAAGTTCGGTGAGCGACCTCCGAGTACAGGCGCATCGTAGGGTTCAGCCTGCGGCACGGCGGTCGAGGCTGGCCTCGGTGGGTTGCTCGGCGGTCGCGACCTCGAGGGCGCCGAGCAGCGCCGGGAGTTGCCGGAAGCCCTTGACGCGG
>CAZSQF010000039.1:0-5863 GCA_964608935.1 uncultured Actinomycetota bacterium
GTACTCGAGCACCAGCAGCGGGATGCCGGCGGTCAGCAGCGCGAACAGGTAGGGGACGAAGAACGCGCCCCCGCCGCTGTCCCACGCGACGTACGGGAAGCGCCAGATGTTGCCCAGCCCGACCGCCGACCCGATGGCGGCGAGGAGGAACCCGAGCCGGCTGCCCCACTCCTCCCGGACCGTGTCCACGCCACCTCTCCGCGACGCCTCACCCCCGACCGTAGACCGCGTCGACGGGCCGGGTCAGTGGCCACAGCCGCAGGCGCCGCCGCCGCAGCAGCCGCCACCGCCGCCACGGCCGGCCATCGGCAGCTCACCCGTGGAGCCGCCCCGCGCGATGAGGGAGGGCAGTCGGGTCGTGTCGGCATGGCCGCAGGCACAGTCGACGGGCGCATCGGCCCGGTCGGTTGCCCGCAGCTCCTCGAAGGTCGCGCCACAGGCTCGGCAGCGGTACTCGTAGATCGGCATGCGCCCATGATAGGCGAGCCGACGCGCGTCCCGACGGCCTGCGGACCACCTGATCGACCCAGGTACTTGCTCCTATTGCGGTAGGACAGGGACAGTGTCGGTCCTGCTGGTCGCCCTCTCCCGCCAGCAGGGGCGCGGTCCCGTCCCTCCCGCGGGGCCGCGCCCGTCGTCGGGCCCGCCCACCGGTGCGTCACGGTCCCCGGTCACGCCCGGTCCGATGGTCCCGGCCGGATGGCGACCCCGGCGACATGCGGCGAGGTCGGCACCACGACCCCGCGGTCCGGGAACCGGAAGCGGTCGAGGCGGTCGATCCAGAACCCGGCGCGCTCGAGCGCCGCGACGGTGTCCCGGCCGGTGTGGCAGCCGCCGACCAGCAACGGCCACACCGTGGCGTCGAGCGCGCGCTGGAGCCTCCGCAGCCCGGCGGAGTGCGATCGCACGTGCTCGAGGAACCGCAGCTCGCCACCGGGACGGACGACCCGGTACAGCTCGGCGGCTGCCGCGGGCAGGTCGGCGACGCTGCACAGCACGAGCGAGACGACCGCCGCGTCGAAGCTCGCGGCCTCGGTGTCGAGCCGTTCGCTGATGCCGTCGACCACCTCGACGACGACCGGCGCCCGCACGGCGTTGCGGCGCGCGAGCCGACGCAGGTGCGGTTCGGGCTCAACCGCGACGACCCGGGTCACCGCCGCCGGATAGTGCGGGAAGTTCGCACCCGTGCCGGCGCCGACCTCGATGACCTCACCGCTCAGGCCCGCGAGCAGCGACCGGCGGTGGTCGGCCATCCCTGCCCGCTCCATGGACGGCGCGACCCACGCGAACAGGCGGGCGAAGACCGGATGGCGGACGGCGCTCACCCCACAG
Source organism: uncultured Actinomycetota bacterium (assembly GCA_964608935.1). Classification (GTDB taxonomy): domain Bacteria; phylum Actinomycetota; class Nitriliruptoria; order Nitriliruptorales; family Nitriliruptoraceae; genus CAZSQF01. The sequence goes on from CAZSQF010000039.1 coordinate 1,333, forward strand.
CTCTACCTGCCCCGCATGGACGCTGGCAAGCCCGACATCGGCGAGGCCACGTCACTAGCCTCGACGGTCGGGAGGAGGTCGGCCGCCCGTTCGACCTCGGGTGGGGCAACCATGCAGTGTCCGAATTGCGCGACCGAGAACCCGCAGGAGGCACAGTTCTGCTTCCGCTGCGGCAACGCACTGGCGCAGGCCTGCCCCAACTGCGGTGGCGCCCTCCCCGACGAGGCCGCCTTCTGTCCCCATTGCGGCCACGACGTTGCGGGCCCCACCGGCGACGACGACGGCCTGCGCCGCTACATCCCCGAGGAACTGCTCGCGAAGCTGAGCCGGGCAGCGACGAGCGGCCTGAGTGGGGAGCGACGCCGGGTCACGATGCTCTTCTGCGACGTCGAGGGCTCCACGGCCGCTGCCGAGAACCTCGACCCGGAGGAGTGGGCCGAGCTCATGAACGGCGCGTTCGAGCACCTGATCGCGCCGATCTACCGCTATGAAGGAACGCTCGCCCGCCTGATGGGCGATGCCGTGCTCGCGTTCTTCGGGGCGCCGATCAGTCACGAGGACGACCCCGAGCGCGCGGTTCGCGCCGGCGTCGAGATCCTCGCGGAAGTCGAGCACTACAAGCTGCGGGTCAAGCGGGACTGGGGCGTCGACTTCGATGTCCGGGTCGGGATCAACACGGGCCTGGTGGTCGTCGGAGCGGTGGGGTCGGACCTTCGGGTCGAATACACCGCCATGGGCGACGCCGTCAACATCGCCGCACGCATGGAGCAGACCGCCGAACCCGGCACCGTCCGCATCTCCACCGCGACCCGGCAGCTCGTCGAGCGGCTGTTCGAGTTCGAGGACCTCGGCGAGGTCGAGGTCAAGGGACGCACCGAGACGGTCGGCGCCCACCGCATCGTCCGGGCGCTCGGACGGGCGGCACAGATTCGCGGCGTCGAGGGACTGCGGGCACCGCTGGTCGGACGCGACGCCGAGCTCGACACCCTGAGGCAGTCCGTCACGGAGCTGACGACCACCGGGGCCGGTCGGGTCGTGTCGGTGATGGGCGAGGCGGGTCTCGGCAAGTCCCGCCTCGTCGCCGAGCTGCGGGAGGCGTTGGACGCGGCAGGGGAGCTGGCCCGGGTCGAATGGAGCGAGGGCCGCTCGCTGTCCTACGAGACCGCCACGCCGTTCGCCCCGGTGCGCGAGATCGTGCGCCGGCTCGCCGGGATCACCGACAGCGATGCCGACAGCGCGGCCCGCAGGCGACTGGACACGCTCACCGGGCGCGTCGTTCCCGGTCGGGCGTCCGACGTGTCGCTGTTCCTCGCGGCCATGCTCGGGTTGGAGCTGCCTGCCGACGAGGCCGCCAGGATCGGCTTCTTCGCCGCCGACCAGCTGCGCATCGAGACGTTCCGTGCCGTCCGTGACCTCCTCGAGGGCATCGCCGGGCAGCAGCCGCTCGTGGTGGTGTTCGAGGATCTGCACTGGGCGGACTCTGCCACCATCGACCTGGTCACCGACCTGCTCGACATGGCCGAGCGGTCGCCGCTGCTCCTCCTGGTGGCGTTCAGACCGCGCCGCGACGACCCCTCGTGGGCGGTGCACGAGCGCGCCGAGCGCGAACACCCCCATCTGCACGTCACGGTGGAGCTGACGCCGTTGGGCGACGACGCCACGCGCCTGCTGGTCGGCTCCCTCCTCGACGTCGACGGTCTCCCCGAGCCGGTGCGCGACACGATCCTCGAGAAGGCGGAGGGCAACCCCTTCTTCGTCGAGGAGGTCGTCCGCACCATGATCGATCAAGGCCTGATCCACCGCGAGGACGGCCGCTGGAGCGCCGCGCCCGACATCGGGGAGATGGTCGTCCCGGACGCGTTGAGCGCTCTGGTCACCACCCGACTGGATCGGCTCGACGATCGGGCCAAGGAGGTCGCCCAGGCCGCCAGCGTGCTCGGCCGGGAGTTCCGCTACGACGAGCTGGTCGCCCTGCTCGGGCAGGTCGAGCAGCTCGACGCGTCCTTGGTCGACCTCCAACGCCGCGAGTTCCTCCGGGAGGTCGCCCGGGTTCCCAAGCGCCGCTTCCGCTTCAAGCACTCCCTGCTCCAGGAGTCGATCTACGAGACGGTGCTGCTCAAGACCCGACGGCAGCTCCACGCCGCCGCCGCCGACTTCCTCGAGGAGCTCCAACCCGAACGGGTCGAGGACATCGCCGAGCACCTCCTGCGGGGGCGGCAGCTCGAACGCGCGGTGCCCTACCTCGTGACAGCCGGGGAGAGGGCGCTGGCGGCCCACGCCCTGCCCGAGGCCACACGCCGCTTCGTACGGGCGGTCGAGCTCCTCGGCGACACCGAGGACAGCGACCTGCTCCGTCGAGCACTCGAAGGGCTCGGCAAGGCGAGGGAGCACTCGTTCGACTTCCAGGGTGCTGCCGAGACCTACACACGTCTGCGAGACGAGGGCGAGCAGCGCGGCAACACGTCCATGTGGATCTCCGGACAGAACAAGCTCGCCCTGGTGACCGGTTTCGTGTTCGGGCGGCAGGACGAGGCCCTGGCCGTCCTGGCCGAATCCGAGACCCTCGCGAGGAGCACCCCCGACGACTCCGGTCTCGTCGAGGCCTGTATGCACCAGTGCTACATCCACACGCTGGGCGCGAACTTCGAGCAGGTCGAGCACTACATGCGCGAGGTGAAGCGGCTTGGCACCAAGCTCGACAACGTCGAGACCTACCTGTTCGGCCTCAGCCACCTCGCCAACACGATGGTGTACCTCACCCGGTTCGACGAGGGACTGGAGCAGGCTCAGGAGGCGCTGGCGAAGGCCGAGGAGATCGGTCACCTCAAGTTCCAGGCCGAGCTGCTCGTCGCCCCAATCGCCACCTGCCACATGCGCAACGGCGACTTCGACAAGGCCATGGCCGCTGTCGAACGGGGCATGGAGATCGCGCTGCGTATCGGCAGCCGGGAGGACGAGGCCTTCGCCGCCGCCATACAGGGCCGGTTCGCGATGATGCGGGGCGACCTCGAGGATGCGCTGTCCCTGGTCCGGCGGTCCGTCAGCGCGGCGGACGCCACCGGGGTGCCGATGGTGCGCGCGCTCAGCCTCTGCTTCGAGGGCAGCTGCTACCTCCAGATCGGCGGGCCGATGCTCCAGCGGGCCGTGGACCTCCACACGCAGACGCTGGAGCTGATGGGCATGCCGACGGGCTCGGTGCTCGGGACGTGGCTGCGTGCCGACATGGCGCAGTGCGCGCTCGAGGCGGGCGACGTCGATCTCGCGGCCGAGATGGTCGATCACGCGCTCAACACACCAAACGCGACGATGCACCTCATGCGACCGCAGGCGCTGCTCGCGGCCGCCCAGGTGGCGCTGGCGCAGGATCGGCCTGACGACGCCCGAGCCTTCGTCGACGAGCTCGAGTCGTATGTGACCGAACGACAGATGCAGGACCATGCGATGACCGCCGCGATGGCCCGGGCCATCGTCGAAGCGGAGACGGGCCACCACGAGGAGGCACTGCTTCACCTCGAGCGGTGTGCCGACATCGCGACCTCGATGGATTTCCGTCGGGTGCTGCTCGACATCCGGGCGCGTCAGGCGCGATCGCTCGATGCCCTCGGGCGCCACGACGAGGCCACCGAGATCCGTGCGTCGGCCAACAGCGTGGTGAGCGAGATCGCGGCCTCGTTCCAGGACCCGGGCCTCAAGAGCGCGTTCCTCGCCGGGTCCGGAGCCCTGCTGGCCGGGCCCGCCTGAGGACCCATCGCCGGCCCGCGGTCACGACGAGGGCTCGTCGTAGCGCCAGGTGTGCTGCTGCGTCGAGGTGGTGCCGTCGGGATAGGTCACCGTCCGTTCGCAGTCGACCCGGAACGACTCACCGATCCAGCCGTAGGGGTCGCTCGTCTGGCTCGACACCTCCGCCCAGGGGAGGCTGACGAACGAGACCGTCACGTGCGATTCGCTGTAGTCGGTCGTGACCGTGATCGGGTGCGGCGAATCGTTGGTGACCACGACATCGATCGTGCCCCACGACAACGTGGCCTCCCGGCACATCGGGTAGCGCTCGAAGTAGATGCTGTGCGGCTGGAACGTGTCGAGCTGGATGCCGGCGAACCAGGCGGCGTTCAGGAACGTGGTCCCCATCTGACTGACGCCGCCACCGACGACGCTGATCAGCTCACCGTCGTCGTCGATGAAGCCGTTCTCGATGAACCCGCGCGAGGTGGTGCGGGGCCCGATCGCCTGGTTCAGCGAGAACGTCTCGCCGGGGGAGATCACCGCGCCGTCCAGGTAGTCGGAGGCGACGTGGAGGTTGTGGTTGCGGGGCTGCCCCGGGACGAGCGGCGTGGTGAAGCTCGACACGACCTCAACGTCGGGCTCCGGCGTCGAGACCGCCCAGCTGCCGGCGAGCGGTGTGTCCCCGGCGCCGCCGAACCAGTAGTCGAGGTCGGCGCCACCGCCGCTGTGGACGGTGCGCAGCAGGAAGCGACCGTCGCGGTGGACGCCGACGGTGCTCGTGCCGTTGCCGTCGAAGTCACCGGCGAGC
>CAZSQF010000039.1:5963-7241 GCA_964608935.1 uncultured Actinomycetota bacterium
CGCAGATAGAACGTGCTGCCCCGCCGAACACCAACCGTGTCGACCCCGTCGCCGTTCCAGTCACCCACGATCGGCTCGTCGTCGGCACGGCCGAACACGAACCCGGCGTCGGCCGGCCCGCCGGCGTGGGTGTCACGCAGGAGCCACTCCCCCGCACGATGCACTCCCGGCGTCTGCTCCGACTGGGCATGCGCCGCGGGCAAGGTCACGCCGGCGGCGAGGACGAAGGCCCCGAACCCGAGGAGCGCGGACCGTGTCAGCCACCACCGCCCGGACTTGCGACCCCGGTTGTTCGTCCGGTCGGCCTGCAACTCGCTCCACGTCCCGGGTGTGGTGCCCATGAGCTCCTCTCGACTCGTCCGATCGCCTCGTGGGCGACTTCCGCCCCGTCATCGAGGTTACGGAACGACACGGTCACGCACCTGTCCGTCCGAGCGGGTCGCATCCGTGTGGGTCAGTCGTCTTCGTCCGAGGTCATCATGGCCAGGCTGTGCTCGCCGGCGTCGACGAAGCCTGATCCTGCTCCTCTACCCCACGCGGTAGCTCAGGCCGAGGCCGTCCCGTCCGCGGAGGGTGAGCCGGTCGCCGTCGACGTCCACGTCGACCTCTCCGTCGAGCACGGCCGTGACGTGGGCCTCGAGGTCGCCGAGGGCCGGGCAGGCCATGTCGGTGGTCGCGATCGGCGTGAGGTCCAGCTGGCCGCTGCGCTCGACGAACTCCCCGTCGACCGTGTTACAGCCGGTGAACGCCTGGAAGGTCCCGTCCTCGAACAGCATGAGCGTCACGGCGCGGTCCGCAGCGGGCACGTTCGAGGCCGCGTCACCCTCGATGAGGGTGTCGAGCACCCAGGTGGTGCCGGCGAGCGGTGCGTCGACGGGATCGGGGAGTCGCTCGAAGACGAGTTCGACGCCGTCACCGGCGAGCACGAGGCGGTCGCCGTCACGCACCACGGTCTCGGCGCGCGCCAAGGCGGAGAGGTAGGCCTGCTCGGACTCCATGACCTCGGGCGGAGCGCAGGCCATCTCGGTCGACAGCAGCTCGGACACCGTGATGCGGTCGCCGTCGAGCTCGTACTGGCCGCCGTACGAGTTGCATGCGGCCGTACCGCCGAGGCCGTCCTCGGCGTCCTCGACGACGAGCGTGACCGGGTGGCCCTCGACCAACGGGACCGGCCCGTCGGGGGCGCTTCCCTCGGCCAGCTGCCAGGAGCCGCCCAGGTCGGGCTGCGAGCCGGCGGGGTCGTCGGCCGGTCCGCCACAGGCCATGAGGACGGCCGCG
>CAZSQF010000039.1:7341-16179 GCA_964608935.1 uncultured Actinomycetota bacterium
CCCGTGGGACGTCGCCACCCGCCCTCGAGTTCCCTCCGACTACGATCGGCCGACGCAGGTGGCTGTCGCCGGTGCCTCGGTCGGCAACCCGGATGGAGGTGGACCGGTGGACGTGCTTGCAGACCTCGGTGACATCAACTGGCTGGCCGTGGTGGTCGCCGCCGTCGTCGGGTTCGGCCTCGGGGCGGTGTGGTACGCCCCACCGGTGTTCGGCCGAACCTGGATGCGGCTGGTCGGCGTGTCGGAGGACGACCCCGGCGGGAACATCGCCGTGATCATGGGGCTCGCCTTCGTCACGACGCTGATCGGCGTGAGTGCCCTGGCGCTGTTCGTCGGCGCCGATGCGGGCGCTGGCGCGGGCACGGCCGCAGGGCTGGTCGCCGGTGTCGGCATCGCCTCGATGGCGGTCGTGCTGAACGCACTGTACGAGTCGCGATCGCCGGCGCTCATGGCGATCAACGCCGGCTACCTGATCGTGCTGTTCGCGGTCGCGGGCGCCATCCTCGGTGCCTGGTGACCGCCCCACGGTCGTGACGGCGCGCGTCAGCGACGCATGACCAGTCGCAGCACGTACCAGAACAGCAGCGCGAGCGACGCGAACAGCGCCATGGCGGCGGCGACCTCACGGTTGGGCGGGTACGACTGATAGATCTTCTGCGTCTCGTAGAGGATCGCCGCGCCGGCGAAGCCGATCATCGCCACCGAGAACCATGTCCCCAGCGCGGCGCCGAACAGCACCGATCCGACGATCAGCGCCAGGGCCAGCACCCCGCCCCACATCAGCAGCGGCCGCAGGAACGTGAAGTCCCGGCTCGACCGGATCGCGATCAGCGACAGGGCCGCGAAGGCGAACAGCGACAGCTGGGCCGCGATGGTGATGGTCCCCTCGAGCTCGGGGACGTTGGCCGCGATCCACAGCGGCGCGGCGAACAGCAACGCATTGGCGAGGATGAGCAGTCCGTACGCCCCGTACTGCGCCCCCGGCGTCTCGGCGCGCAACCCGAGGCTGTTCGCCATCCACGACACCACCATGAACCCACCGAGGATGATGAGCCAGTTCGTGCCGACCACGAACGCGGTGATGGTTTCGGCGATCCCGGTGGTGAACAGGACGTATTCCATCCCGATGAACGCGGCGATGCCCACGAGGACCCGGAGGTAGACCCGGGTCATGAACTCGCGCCGCACCTCCGGCGGATGCTGCGCGACCGGACGATCCATCACGGGATAGGGCGTGGACACGGCGGCACTCCTGGGCGGCGGGACGGGCCGGCACGAGGGATCAGTTGACCACACCGCCGGCCCTCCTCGCCACCCGCCGCCGCGGGTCGGGCCGTGTCAGGGGGCGTGCTCGTCCGGCCGGCGAGTCAACCAGTACGACGTCTTGGCGACCTGCCGGATCCCCATCCGCCGGATGCCAGGGTCGTCCGTGGGCTCGACCGAGCGGCTCAGGACCTCGACGGAGAAGGCGTGTCCGAGCCGGCGCTCGAGCTCGTCGGGAACCAGCACGAACCCCCTGGTCCGCGCCACCAGGCCCACCGCCGACAGCGCCCGGGGCGGCTCGGGGAGCACCCACTGATACTGGTACGCGCTGCCGCCGGCCGCAGCGAGGCGGACGAGCGCCGACGCATACGCGCGCCGGGCACGCTCACCGAACAGGCTCATCAGCAGCCCGCGATCGACGATCAGGTCGAACGCTTCCTCGACGCCGCCGAGCCGCGTCACGTCGGCGATCCGGAATTCGACGGACACGCCGGCAGCGGCGGCCTTGGCGCGCGCCTGCTCGAGCGGCCGTTCGGCGATGTCGAGCGCTGTCACCTCGAAGCCCCGCTGTGCCAGGGCGATGGCGTTGTCCCCCGTCCCGCACCCGACATCGACCGCCCGACCCGGGCCTCGGACGCCACGGTCGTCGAGTGCCCTGATCAGCTCCGGGTCGGGTTGGCCCAGCTCCCACGTCGGAGTGCCGCGGTACATGCGGTTCCACAGCCAGCCCTTGACACCCATTGAATCGCTCACCCCACGTCGCGGGTCCGCAGGCCGACCAGCCCGGCGGCGCCGAGCGCCCCCGCGACCGCCACGAGGGCGGCCAGCGGCGCCGCGCGAAGCTCCTCGCCGGGCAGGGCCGGGACGTGCGTGAAGGGGGACACGTTCATCACCCACGGCTCGAGCTGGAGCAGGGACCCGAGCTGTCCGAGGACGAGGAAGAGCGCCAGCGCCGCCCACGCGATGGCGGTCATGCGCGGCGCGAGGCCGAACAGCGCCAACGCCAGCCCGGTGAGGACCATGACCGCCGGCAGGTGCACCAGGGCGGCACCGACGAGCGAGGGCACCTGGCCTGCGACGTCACCGACCCGCAGCCCGTGGGTGAGCCCGGCACCGAGACCCGACGCGGCCAGCAGCGCCACGGCTCCGCCGACCGCGACGCCGACGTGGCTCAGCGCCCACGGGGCACGGGCGACCGCCGTGGCCAGGACCTGCTCCGCCCGGACCTCGGTCTCCTCCGCGCGCAGCCGCAGCGTCGCGTGGATGGCGTAGCCGGAGGTGATGAGCCCGGCGATCGCCATGGTGGTGCCGAAGAAGGCGTCGACGAGCGCCTGTTCGCCGCCGATCCGGCGGAAGATCTCCTCGAGCTGGGGGGTGTCGCTCAACACCTGTCCGATGCCGGCGGCGACACCGCCGTACATCGCCCCGAGCGCGAACAGCCCTACCGCCCAGCCAAGCAACGACGGGCGGTGCAGGCGCCACGCGAGGCCGAAGGGTCCCCGCAGCCACGACGCCGCGCGCGCAGGACCGGGGCGCGGGGGCACCAAGCCCGCGCCGACATCACGTCGAGCCAGCAGGGCGTCCGCCACGAGGACGAGCGTCACAGCGAACGCGGCCAGGAGCCCGGCGACCCACCACCGCTCCGCCCCGTAGGGCCGGATCTCGAGGACCCAACCCAGGGGTGACAGCCACGTGAGCCAGCTCGTGCCGGCGTCGGCGGTCGCGTCCCCGACGCTGCGCACGAGGTAGGACGCCCCGAGCACCCCAACCGCGATCCCCGCGGCGCCGCGACTGCTCTCGCTCAGCTGGGCGGCCACGGCCGCGACCGCGGCGAACACGCACCCGGCGAGGGCATACGACAACCCGAGCGCGACCGAACCGGCCACGGCCTCGCCGTACGCGGCCAGGCTCGCCCCGACCGCCGCGCCGAGGACGACGCTCGCCGCGCAGGCGACGATCAGCGCGGCCATGAGCGGGGCCCGCCGACCCAGCACGGTCGAGCCGAGCAGCTCCAGCCGGCCGGCCTCCTCCTCGGCGCGGGTGTGGCGCACGACCGCGAGCAGCGCCATGAGCGGGACGAGGACCAGGCTGGCGAAGCTCATGCGCCAGGCGACCAGGCCGCCGATGCTCGTCGGGTCGAAGATCGGCCCGAGAACGGCCTGAAGCGCCGGGTTTGCACTGACCGTGGCCGCGATCATGACCCTCGACTCGACCGTGGGATACAGGTCGTCGAGCGTCACCGCAACGAGGAGGACCATCGCGGTGATCGCGAGGATCCACACCGGGAGCCGGATCCGGTCGCGGCGCAGCGCCATGCGGACCATCGCCCCGGTTCCGACGAGCGAGGTCACGTCGTCGCCCCGCCCGCCGTGACGTCGGCGGCCTCGACCTCGTAGTGGCGCAGGAACAGCTCCTGCAAGGTCGGTGGGTGGCTGGCCAGCGTCCGGATTCCCAGGCTCGCGAGGTGGCGCATCACGCTGTCGAGCGCGTCGGTGTCGACCTGGCACCGGATGCGGTGACCGACGATCTCCAGCTCGTGGACGCCGGCGAGGTCGGCGACGCCCGCCGGTGACCCGTCGAGCTCGGCGTCGACGGAGGTTCGCGTGAGGTGACGCAGTTCGGCGAGCGTGCCGCTTTCGACGATCCGGCCCTGCCGGATGATGCTGATCCGGTCGCACAGCGCCTCCACCTCCGCGAGGAGGTGGCTGGAGAGCAGGACCGTGCGCCCGTTGTCCCGCTCCTCGTTGATGAAGTCGCGGAACACCGCGTCCATCAGGGGATCGAGTCCGGCCGTCGGCTCGTCGAGCAGGAGCAGCTCCGCATCCGAGGCCAGCGCCGCGATCAAGGCGACCTTCTGGCGGTTGCCCTTGGAGTAGGTCCGGCCCTTCTTGGTGGGGTCGAGGTCGAACCGCTCGATGAAGGAGTCCCGCCGCGCGGGGTCGAGCCCGCCCCGCATCCGGCCGAGGAGGTCGATCACCTCGCCGCCCGTCAGGTGCGGCCACAGCATCACCTCGCCGGGGACGTAGGCGATGCGACGATGCAGCTCGGTCGCGTCCCGCCACGGGTCGGCCCCGAGCACCTCGGCCGTCCCGGCGTCTGCGCGCAGCAGCCCGAGAAGGATCCGGATGGTGGTGGTCTTCCCGGCCCCATTGGGTCCGAGGAAGCCGTGCACCTCACCGGGCCGGACGGTCAGATCGAGCTGGTCGAGGGCGACCGTGGCACCGAACGACTTGTCGAGCTGGGAAACGGAGATCACCGCGCTCATGCATCACCCGATGTCCGGGTCGCTGGGAGCCGCGCCACATACACCGTGTTGGCCGACTCGCCGCCCGTGTAGAAGTTGCGGAATGTAACCACGTGCGCCTCGGAGCTGGCGAAGACCCCGGAGAGCACGGTGCCAAACTCGGCGTCGGGTGGGTCGTCCGACCACAGCCCGAAGGTGCCACCCGCGTGGAGGTGCCGAGCGAGGCGGCCGAGGCCTTCGGGCGTGTAGAACGACGTGTGGCTCGGGTTCAGCACGCGCCGCGGCGAATGGTCGATGTCGATGAGCGCGGCGTCAAACCGTCGTCGCGAGGCGTCGGGCTCCAGCCCGGGTTCACCGGCGACCATCGCGAAGAAGTCGCCGTTGACCAGGCGGGTGCGCGGATCCGACGTGAGGCCGGCGGCGTCGGGCAGCAGCTCGCGCTCGTGCCACTCGATGACCTCCTCGAGCGCCTCGACCACGGTCAGCGAGCGCACGCGCGGATCCTCGAGCACCGCTCGCGCGGTGTAGCCGAGGCCGAGCCCCCCGACCAGGACGTCCAGATCGTCGCCCGGGACAGCCGCCAGACCGCGGCGGGCGAGCTCGATCTCGGCCGTCGTGAACAGGCTCGACATGAGGAACTCGTCGTCGAGCTTGACCTCGTACACGTGGACGTCGAGCGAGGGCTCGAGCCTGCGCCGCAGGCTGATGGTCCCCATCGCGGTCTCGCTGTGGGCGAGCTCCTCGAAACGGGCCCTCACGCGCTGTCCCCTTCGTCCGCACCGCGTCCTGGCCGAGCCGGTCCGGTCAGTACACCGCCGGCACGAACGTCTGCTCCGACATCGGTGGACGCACGTACTTGGTGCTCGGCTCGGGCCGGGGTGGCAGCTCGATCGGGTCGGGCGAGTGGTCCTCGTAGGCGACCTGGGACAGCAGGTGCGAGATGCAGTTGAGGCGCGCATGCCGCTTGACGTCCGCGTCGACCACCCACCAGGGGACCTGCTTCGTGTCGGTGTGCGCGAACATGTCGTCCTTGGCCCGCGAGAACTCCTGCCAACGCTGCCGCGAGTCGAGGTCCATCGGCGACAGCTTCCACCGCTTGGTCGGATCCTCGTTGCGGGACTGGAAACGGCGCTCCTGCTCCTCGTCGCTGACCGAGAACCAGTACTTGACGACCTGGATGCCGGCCCGGACCAGCATGCGCTCGAACTCGGGGCAGGTGCGCATGAACTCGCGGACCTGCTCCTCGGTGGCAAAGCCCATGACCCGCTCCACGCCGGCGCGGTTGTACCAGGAGCGGTCGAACAGCACGATCTCGCCGGCGGCCGGCAGGTGCTCCACGTAACGCTGGAAGTACCACTGGGTCCGCTCACGATCACTGGGCTTGCCCAGCGCCACCGTACGCACGATCCGCGGGTTGGTGCTCTCGGTGATGCGCTTGATGACCCCACCCTTGCCGGCGGCGTCGCGTCCCTCGAAGATCACCACCAGCCGGTGCCCCTCGTCGTCGACCCAGTGCTGCATCTTGACCAGCTCGATCTGGAGCCGGCGCAACTCCTCCTCGTACACGCTCTTCTTGAGCACGCCCCGCTTGTTGTAGGCGTCCGGCCCGAAACGGCGCTGCACGCCGCTCGCGATCGCATCCGCACCCATGCCGGCCCTCCCCGGTCCTCCGGGGTGCGAGACTCGTCGGCGCCCGAGGCGCCGTCAAGGCCGCGTAGAGTCGCCCAAACGGCCAGCGCGAAGCGGAGATCGTCATCGTGACCGAGCCACCCTCCCGCAGCAGGACCCACGAATGGACCGACCCGGGCCAGCTGGCCGAAGCGACGCAGGGCCTGTCCGGCCGCGAGTTCTTCGAGGCATGGGGGCGGCGCGAATCGATTCCCCCCATGGCGGCGACACTCGACTTCTCCCTCGGGGACTTCGAGGAGGGGCGCGTCGAGATCGTGTGCCGGCCACAAGAATTCCACTACAGCCCGTACGGGATGGCCCATGGCGGCCTCGCAGCGACTCTCCTGGACACCGCCACCGGCTGCGCGATCCACACGCGCCTCCCCCTCGGTGGGGGCTACGCCACCGTCGGCCTGAACGTCAGCTTCCTCCGTCCGATCACAACGGACACGGGGGTGGTGCGGGGTGTCGGCACCGTGGTGTCCATGGGCCGGCGGGTGGCGGTCGCCGAGGGGCAGATCACCGACGCCGGTGGACGGCTGTTGGCCAAGGGGACCGCGACCTGCCTCGTCCTGGAACCCGACTCGCCACGCACCTGACCGACCGGGGCGGATCCGCGACGGGGGCCGTCGGCGTTCGTCCCGCAGCGAGCCGACGTCTGGAACGAGACATCGGCGAGGCCTGACTGCGACACTGGCCCGCCGGCGAGGCGATGGGAGGCAGCTGTGGCGACCGACTTCGACGAGCGGGCCAGCACGTGGGACGACGATCCGGCCAAGGTCCGTCGCGCCCGGGTCGTGGCCGAGGCGATCCGCGCCGCGGTCCCCCACGATTCGTCGACGCGGCTGCTCGAGTACGGCGCGGGGACCGGGCTCGTGTCCCAGGCGCTGGCCGACCACGTCGGCCCGATCACGCTGGCCGACCCCTCGAAGGGCATGCGCGCGATGATCGCCGACAAGGTCGCGGTCGGGACGTTGCCCTCCGACGCCAGGATCTGGGACCTCGACCTCGCCACCGACGACGTACCCGACGACCGCTTCGACCTCGTCGTCACCGTCATGACCCTGCACCACATCCACGACCTGGCGCCGGTGTTGGACGGCTTCGCCAGTCTGCTGGGCGACGGCGGGCACCTGTGCGTCGTCGACCTCGAGGAGGAGGACGGCTCCTTCCATGACAGCGATGCGGACTTCGACGGCCATCACGGCTTCGGGCGTGCCGCGTTGACCGGGCAGCTCGAGGTCGCCGGGTTCACCGGCGTCCGGTTCGAGCGGTGCCACGAGGTCGAGAAGGAGGGCGCTACCTACCCGCTGTTCCTCGCCGTCTCCACGCTGGGGTCCCGGCGCAGCAGCACGCCCGCCCAGACGTAGAAGACCGGTCCGACCACGATCGCGAGGGCGGCCGCGACCATGATCAGCGCCTCCACCTGGGTCGCGCTGCCGAGCGGGACCAACCAGTAGCCGATCGCACCCGCGACGCCGAAGACCGCTGGCCCTCGCAGCGCCGTCCGGTCGACCACGGCGAGGATGCTGATCACGAGCAGCCACACCCCGACCAGCCCGAACGTGGCCCACCCCTGCGGCGCGATCGAGCTGACCGCGAAGTCGCCGGCGATGACCGGGCGCATCTGCTCGTCCGCCTCCGCGAAGACACGGTGACCGTCCGAGTACACGAACGCGATCGTGGAGAAGGCGTCGACGATCGTGACCCCGAACCCGAGGTAGCCGAACGCGCTGGCCCAGCGGACCACCCCCTCGCGTGTGCGCTCGAAGACGTCGGCGAACCCGCCGACGACCGCGAGCCCCAGCACGCCCGACAGGACCAGCAGCCACTGCGAGAACAGGAACCCGGCGGTCCCGTCGGCAACCAGCGAGTCGAGCAGCGACGCGGCGCCGGCCACCTGCTGGCCCTCGGGCAGCAGGAAGAACACGACCCCGAACACCAGGTAGACGATCCCGAGCGCGATCGCGGTGCTGCCGGCGAGCCGGCGCATCCCCGCCTCCGATCGGTCCGTGGTGGCACTGGCGCCCCGTCCAGCCTGCCGCACGCGTCGCGGGCCCGCAAGCACCCCGGATCCGCGCGTCGAGGTGCGCACACCGCGCACACCGGCCATCGTCCGTACCGCCCGGTGGCTGCTGCCCGATGACGCTGGTGAGACCCACGACGAGGACCCGACCCATGCGTGACCGACTGACCCGCCGGCTGTCGAGCATCGGCGTCGCGTTCGCCTTGGCACTGGGCGGCGGTGCCGCCGCGATCGCGGCCGCCGGAGGCGACCTGCCCGAAGAGGCCGCCGAGGAGGCGCACGAGGCGGTCGCAGCGGCTCAGCTCCAGCGCGATCAGGTGCTGAGCGACCTCGACAGCGACGACGACGTCATCGAGATCCAGGTGGAGGTCGAGGGACAGACCGAGAACGAGGGCGACAACGCCGAGGCCTTCGCGGCCTGGGTGGAGTCACTCGACGACGACTGGGGCTGCGTCCGCGGTCTGCTGGTCAGCGACATGGCGCGCAGTGGCCCGCTCGACTTCCAGGACCCAGCGGTCGACTTCGACGAGGCGGTCGACGAGCTGGGCCTCGAGAATCGCCGCTGCGTCGAGGTCGCGCGGAACGGCGAGGGCGCGGACATCGAGATCGAGGGCGACGGTCCGCCCGACCACGCCGG